>DASZXF010000116.1:0-3149 GCA_035546055.1 Ktedonobacteraceae bacterium | reverse complement strand
ATCAGCGAGCGTCCCAAGTACACGTCTGATCCGGCCTGGCCGAAGGTGCAGGCGTACCTGAACGGTGGCGCGGCGCCAACCTTCAACTACCATCGCTTCTGGGCGCAGGCTGATATCGCGACGGCTCTGGCCTATGTCGATGTCCTCTTCCCGCCCTCTAATGGCACACCGACGCCGACTGTGGGGACCACCCCGACTGTAGGCACGACGCCAACGGCGACTCCGACGCATACGCCGACGCCGACGGCAACCCCGACGCACACGCCGACGCCGACCCCGACCGTGGGTGTGACGCCGACGGCGACCCCGACGCATACCCCGACGCCGACCCCGACCGTGGGTGTGACGCCGACGGCGACGACCAGTCCTGGTACGTCGTGTCGTGTCCACTACGCGGTGACGAACCAGTGGCCAGGCGGCTTCGGAGTGGCATTTACCATCACGAACACCGGGTCAACGGCCATCAATGGCTGGTCCCTCAAGTTCGCGTTCCCCAATGGGCAGACGATCTCTCAGCTCTGGAACGGCTCGTATACGCAGTCAGGAAGTAATGTCACGATTACTAACCTCTCGTATAATGGCTCTATTCCGGCAGGGGCTTCGCTCAACTCTGAACCTGGCTTTAATGGAGCCTGGAGCGGTACCAATTCACCGCCCACGGCGTTTACCCTGAATGGCACAGCCTGTAGTGTGGTTTAAACGGTTCCCCTGATCCGTTTGTTGTGGGGGCAAAGGTGGTAACATGTTACCATCTTTGCCCCCATTTTTTAGTAAGCTGGCATGTCTTCTTTTTCAGGTGAATCAGGTGTTGTCACCGGTATCTGTTCTGGATAAAATTGTGCCGCTGCGCGGACTGACTGATCTGAGGGTAATGCGCAGCGTTATGTGTCTCTCCTCTGACTACAGGATGCTGCGCTTCTGTTCTGTTCTTCCTCCTGCTTCTCATCTATACTCACCTGTAGAGTGGCAAAATGGCCGTAAATGCATGAGTTAATGCTGCCCGGTGCGCAAGCGGGCGGCGGAAGTATCAAGGATGATGAAAGGAATCATGTTGTGTCACACTCCCTTTCGCGGCGCGAACTCTTAAAACAGTCGCGCAATGTGCTGTTGGCTTTGCCTTTTGGAGCGGTCTTGCTCGAAGGTGTGGGGACAGCGGCGAGCGCGGCCAGCACAGCGGCGTACAACTACGCGGCGGCGCTGCAGATGTCGATTTACTTCTACGATGCCCAGAAGTCCGGGCCGGGGGTGAGCGGAGGCTTACTCGATTGGCGCGGCGATTGCGACCTGACGGATGCGGCTGTCCCTCTACAGAACAAGGGCAGCACAAATGTGGGTACCAATATGTCGGCGGCGTTTATCGCGGCGCATAAAAGCGTGCTCGATCCCACTGGCAAGGGGACGATTGATGTGAGCGGGGGCTTCCACGATGCCGGCGACCATGTGAAATTCGGCCTGCCCCAGGGATACGCTATTTCGACCCTGGGCTGGGGCTTCTACGAGTTTCACGATGCCTTTGTCTCAGCCGGTCAGGATAGCCATATGCTGGCCATTCTGCGCTGGGGCTGCGATTATCTGATGCGTTCGACCTTCCGCGATAGTAGCGGCAATGTGGTGGCGTTCTGCTATCAGGTGGGCGAAGGCTCGGTGGACCATACGCTCTGGGCGCCGCCGGAAGTGGAAAAGCTGGACCGGCCAGCCTATTTCGCGACCTCGGAAACGCCCGCTTCGGATTGCGCGGCGGAGGCAGCCGCGTCCCTGGCGCTGATGTATCTGAATACCAGCGGCAGTGATGCGACCTACGCGGCGAAATGTCTTGATTATGCGCAAGCGCTCTACTCCTTCGCGGTGGCGAATCGCGGCCTGGGCTATTCTGGCGGCTTCTATGGCTCCAGCAGCGATGAGGATGACCTTTCCTGGGCTGCTGTCTGGCTCTATCTCGCCACGGGTACACAATCCTACCTGACCGACATCACGGCGGTTGATGCCAGCGGCAACTACACCGGCTATCTCAAGAAGATCATGGTTTCAACCGGCGATAACTGGCAGAACATCTGGGTACATAGCTGGGATTCGGTCTGGGGTGGCATGTTTATCAAGCTGGCGCAGATCACCAACGATCCCAAGCACGTCTACATCGCGCGCTGGAACCTGGAATACTGGTCGCATGTGGCCCATGAGGATACGAACGATACCAATTTCCTGGCCTGGACGCCAGCCGGTTTCGCGGTCGTCAATACCTGGGGTTCCTGCCGCTATAACACCGCCGCTCAACTCTGCGCGCTGGTCTATCGCAAAAACACGGGAGATACGCGCTTCGCCGATTGGGCTGTGGGCCAGATGAACTATATTCTGGGCAGCAATCCGCTCAATCGCTGCTATATGGTGGGCTTCTCGCCGACCGGGGCGCAGCATCCCCATCATCGCGCCTCGCATGGTTCGTTTACTGATAGCATGGACGATCCGACCACGCACCGCCATACCTGCTGGGGCGCCCTGGTCGGCGGACCGGATGACAAGGACGCGCATGAGGATGTGACGACAAACTTTGTGGACAACGAAGTGGCGGTTGACTATAGCGCGGCCTTTGTGGGGGCGCTGGCCGGCCTCTACCTCTACTATGGCAGCGGACAGCAGCCGAACGCCAGCTTTACCACCGCCGAGACGCCGGTTAATCCCTTCTTTGTCGAAGCCACGCTCAATCAGGAGAGCAGCCAGGGTACGCAGGTCACGCTCAGACTGCACGCCGACACCACGCAACCGCCGCAGTACGTAACCGGTCTGACGGTGCGCTACTTCTTCGACATCAGCGAATTACAGGCGATTGGTCAGTCAATCAGCGATGTCTCGGTGGCCGTGTATTATGATCAGAACGCCACCAACGCCACGCCAGCGGGACCAACCGGGGTCAACGGTCCCTTCGCCTGGAATGGCTCAACCACGCTCTACTATGTAGAATTTGACTGGTCGGCCTATCCGATCTGGATCACGCGCGATCTGCAATTTGGTCTGAACGTCGCCATCGCCAGCGATTACAAATTCCACTGGGACGCGACCAACGACTACAGCCGCCAGGGTATAACCAGCACCGCCGCCGTGAGTCCCTACATTCCTGTCTACCGTAACGGCACACTGGTCTTCGGTCAGGAGCC
>DASZXF010000115.1:0-8137 GCA_035546055.1 Ktedonobacteraceae bacterium | reverse complement strand
CGCCAGACTCTGCTGGAGCAGGTACAGGGCGGGCGGCACCGACGCCCGCAGGCGCGGACTGGTCCACCCTTCGCGCAGATCCAGCAGCGTATAGGCCTGATTGAGCGTTTCTAGCAGATGGAGGCGAACGGGCTCATTGTCTGCAAGCGCCAGGCATACATCGAGCAGCGTCTGCATGGCCTGGTAGAGCGCGAAAACCTGTTCATGGCGAATGAGCAGAAACAGGCCGGCGAAAGGCATTGGCTCGCGCGTATACACCTGGATGATCAGGCGATGCTCACCATCTCGCTGCAATATCTGCCCACCTGAGCTATGATGGGGCAACACCAGGTGCGGATGGCGCCAGTCGAAGCCGCCAATGGCCGTATCATCCAGAAAGGCCGTCGCTTCCAGGTGTCGCAGCAGGTGATCTACCGGTTCCTGCTCCCAGCGCAGTTGCAAAACCGGCGTTTGTTCCGGGACATAGGTCCAGGTGGCAAGGAACGCTTGCAGCCAGCAAGTGCCGTGAGTCTGTCCCCACACCTGGCCCAGGTGCAGATCTTGCCAGGGCGCGTCATCATCCGGCGGTGGGGCCATTGGAGCGGAAGCTGGCGTGCTAACCAGAGGCGTAACGGGTATCCCGGGCTCCTCGGCAGCCTGGCGCAACTCGCGCAGGCGCAATTGCAATTTTTGGATTGTGAAAGGCATAGTGAACATCCTTCTTCTCAAAGACCCGGCCAGGTCGAACGTTTTCACCTGTCATCGCTGAAATTCATTATAGTATCCAGAAAAAGAGGCAGGATCAGTATTCTCGCAGCAAGAGAGTTTCTGGAAAAATCACAGCAGCTACTCCTATTGCATCTCAGGAAATAAGATGGCATAATAGATATGCTCATCGTAACATTGATTGCGTTCAATGTATTCACGTAACACAGTTTCACGTATTCCTCCAGGTTGCCTGCCGGCGAAGAAAAGGACAAAAAGGTCGGGAAGGACATTTTTTGTGCTGCCGCAGGTTTGTGCGCTGTGGCACGCCAGGATGGCAGACCGGTCCTGCAACATGAGTAGACGCGCAATTGAAGGAGGCACCGCGCATGTCCCGAAATGCAGATGTATTCACTATTGGCGTAGAAGAAGAGTTTCAGATTATCGATCCCCAGACATACGCCCTCACTGAAGGGGTAGAACAAATTCTTCCGCGCGCCCGCGAAGTGCTGGGTGGTGCAGTGCAATATGAGCTGATCCTTTCGCAAATCGAAGTCGCGACACCCATCTGTCATACCCTGGCTGAGGTGCAGACCGCGCTGGCTCATCAGAGGCAGGTGTTGATAAGTGCGGCGGAAGGAGTAGGAAAGAGAATCGCGGCGGCGGGCACGCATCCTTTTTCCCCCTGGCATGAACAGCCAATAACCCCGAAAGAGCGCTATCAATTGCTGGTTGAGGATTTTCAGCGTTTGATCAAGGAACAGGTCATCTTTGGTTGCCATGTGCATGTAGGCCTGGCTGACGGAGAGATCGCCCTGGAGGTCATGAATCGGGCGCGCATCTGGCTCTCTCCTCTCCTGGCCCTGAGCGCGAATTCCCCTTTTCTGGAGGGCAAGGATACCAGATATGCCAGCTATCGTACAGGTTTGTGGTGGACATCTCCTCTTTCGGGTCCGCCACCTTTTTTTTCGTCGCGTCACGACCACGATGCCTTTGTTCAAGCGCTGGTGACGAGCAAGGGGGTTGAGGATGCCACGCGGATCTACTGGGACATTCGCCTGCCGGAGCGCTACGAGACTATTGAGTTTCGTGTCATGGATGTCTGCCTGACCGTCGATGAAGCCGTCATGCTGGCCGGCCTGATCCGCGCGCTGGTTCGCACCTGTTGCACGGAAGCGCGTCGTCAGGTGGCGGTGCCCAATATCCGCGCTGAACTTCTGCGGGTAGCGAACTGGCGAGCGGCTCGTTATGGCCTGGAAGAGGATCTGGTGGATGTCCTGGCCGAGCGCACAGTCCCGGCTGCCGAACTGATCGAGCGCTTTTTACATTTTCTGCGCCCTGCTCTTGAAGAGGAAGGAGACTGGGAACATATCTCCTATCTGGTGACTCGTACTTTGAGCGAAGGTAATGGAGCTATGCGCCAGCGCGCCTTATACAGGCAGACAGGGAGCGTCAAAGATGTCGTACAATACATTATCGATGAGACTGCCAGAGGAAGCGGACCTGGTTTTGTGTAAACCGGTGGTACGTTAAAGCTATCTGAGGGTATGAGGTTGTGAGGCGCGAGATAATGCCTGGCATTTTCCCGGCGCCTTGCAACTTTTTGGGGCACAGAGCCGTGCAACCATTCAGAATAGCTGAGAAACAGAGACGTGCGGAGGAAATCAGCCCTGTGAAAGACGAAAAGACGATCAGATCGACCAGCGCCCTGTCCCAGACCCGGCTTGAGCAGAAGTCAGCTCCTCACCTTGAGCCAGGACGAGAAGCCCGGATGACAGCAGAGAAAGCTTCGCCTGCTCAAGCTGATGCCCCGCCCCTGGCGCGGCAAGTTTCAGATCCTCGTTTATCCGCATACAGACCGCGCGCTGGTCAGCGTTTGCGCTTCTGGCTGGTCAACAACACCTTTGCCCCCTCCTGGCTTCCTGAGCGCCTGCAACATCCTCTCCTGGGATACCTGATAGCTGTGCTGTTACAAGCCATTGCCGTCCTGGTCACCTATGCATTAAGTGCTCAACTGGAATTTTTTACCGTCGCCTTTGCGGGCTTACTTCAAACTCTGGCGCTGGCGCTGGTTGCGTTGAGCTGGGGAGTGGGTCCAAGCGTGGTTGCTACGCTGGTCGGCGCAACATTATTTGACTACTGGATTTTGCCGCCAGCTCGCGACTGGTCGTTTGGCGATCTCAGAGATATCTATCAGATCCTGTTATTTGTGCTGGTAGGTCTGGCCATTAGCATCGTCAGCAGTCAGACTGAGCTGGCTCGTCGGCGTGCTCAGCGTCTGGCTGATTCACTGACCAAAGAACATGCGCGCCTGGAAGCGATCATCGAAACCGTTCCCGACATTGTGACAATCTACGATAAACGCGGGCGGATGGTGCAGATGAATGAGATCGGGCGTCACAGCCGTATTTTTGATCCGCAGATGCGCAACCGCTCGCTGGAAGAACTTTTTCGCCTTCACGACGCGTATACCCTGGAAGGGAAGCTGGTGCGGGCCGACGATTTGCCGATGGCCCATGCTTTGCGGGGAGAAACGATTGAGAGCCAGGAGATTCGCTTTTTCACCAGCGATGGTAGCGAATGCTTTCTCTCCATCAGCGCAGCACCTCTGCGGACCATTCGCGGAAAAATAGATGGAGTGGTCTCTGTTACCCGTGATCTTTCGGCCCTGCACCAGTCCGAGCGGGAGGCCGCGAATCGGGCCATCGAGCTTGAAGCTATTCTCCAATCGCTGACCGATGGATTTTTTGTCGTCGATGTCAACGGTGACCTGATGCGCTCGAACGCCGCTTTTCTGGAACTCATTGGCTGTACCGAGGAAAACAGAGCCTGGTTCTTTGCTCTGTCCTATGAGGAACGCCAGGCCACGCTGAACATACGCGATGAGCAGGGGCAGGCGCTTGGTCGCCATGGCTGGCCGGAAATGCGTATCCTGCGTGGCGAAGTTCTCAAAAGCTCTACATCAGTAGATTTATGTTTACGTAACTTACACGGACGTGAACTGCGGGTCAATGTCAGTGGCGCACCTCTGTATAATCGGGAGGGTGAACTGATCGCGGCTCTCTGCATCTGTCATGATGTCACTACCCGTCGCCAGCTTGAGCAGCGCACGCACGATGCCCTCGACGCGCTGTTGACCATGGCGGAGGCTATTGTCACGCGCAGCGATGAAGGTTTGCTGGAGGAGGAAAATCGCGAGGTCACTGGCCGGAATATCGCTCGTCGCATGGCTCGCCTGACCAGCAGTGTTCTGGGCTGTCAGCGGGTGAGTATTGTTCTGGTTGATCTCGCGCAGGATATGCTGCGTCCGCTGGCTCTGGTGGGCTTTGCCTCAGAGGAAGAAGAAAACCGATGGACAGCTACCGAGCGCCCGGTTTTCAGTCTGCAGCAAACGCCTGTGCAGAAGGTGCTGCCGCGTTTGCGGGTTGGTGAAATTGTGCTGGTGAATACGCAGCACGAAACCTTTAGCTGGGGAGCGCCATTCGCTGACGTGCCAACGGCCCTGGTCGCCCCAATGAGAGTTGGCGAACAACTCATCGGTTTGCTGGTGCTGGGCCAGGAGGGAGCAGAGGCCGTTTATGTCGAGGAGAACGTCGCCCTGGCGGGCGCGGTGGCGCAACTGCTGGCCCTGGTTTTCGAGCGCGAGCGTCTGCTGCATGAGCGGGCCGAAGCCCAGGCAACCGAACTGGCGCTGCGAGCCGCCAATCGTCATATGGAAGAGTTTCTGGGCATGGTCAGTCACGAGCTAAAGACGCCTTTGACCAGTATTCAGGGCAATACGCAGCTTGCCATTCGCCAGTTGCGCAACAGCATGCACAGCTTCGAGCGTATTCTGGGCTTCTATGAATCGGCTGAGCAGCAGAGTCGGCGCCTGAACCGCCTGGTCAACGATCTGCTGGATGTATCGCGTGCCCAGGCTGGTCATCTTGAACTGATTCCTGGTTCATGCGACCTCAGAAGTCTGGTTCACGACGCCATGCGAGAGCAACAAAAAATGTGGCCGGGTCGCTCTATCTCGCTGATGATGGATGAGGATACCGCCTTGCCGCTGTACGCCGATGCAGATCGCATTGTACAGGTTATCTCAAACTACCTGACCAACGCGCTCAAATATTCGGATGCTGACCGCGCTGTGTATGTCAGTGTGCAACGCCAGGGGCAGGAAGCCTACCTGGCTGTGCGGGACGAAGGGCCGGGTCTGCCAGAGGAAGAAAGGGAGCGTATCTGGACGCGTTTTCATCGTGTGCCCGATATCGAAGTGCGCAGCAGTATGCACGCCTCCCAGGCCGGCCTGGGGCTGGGGCTGTACATCAGCAAAACCATCATCGAAGGTCAGCAAGGCAGCGTTGGCGTGCAAAGCCAGCCCGGCGCAGGCTCAACCTTCTGGTTCAAGCTGCCCCTGAGCGTAGAGAAAGAGCAAAAAGCCTGAGCACTCGCGCGGTTCTCCAGCTCGCCCGGTCGGCCTGCGCGGCGCATTTATTTGATTTTTTCTATCTCGGCAGATTGTTCGTGAAAACGCAAATTGGGGTATTGACTTTTTGCCCAGATTGCGGTATATTTTCTGTGTTCTTACTGAGGCAGTATTCTACAGAAGGCTGCTATAGTAGGAGAACAGGCATGGAGAGGTCGCATAGTGGCCTAGTGCGAGCGTTTGCTAAACGCTTGAGGTTTAACCGCCTCCGAGAGTTCGAATCTCTCCCTCTCCGCCAGTGTAGCCCTGCTTAAACAGGATTACACATCAGTGTAGGGGTGGTGCCCAACGGTTGAGGCGGTCGTCTCCAAAACGACTTTCAGAAGGTTCGACTCCTTTCACCCCTGTGGCGAAAGCCCCCTGAGACTCATCAGGGGGCTTTTTGGTGTCACATTTTGTCCAGGTGATAACCACGATTTTTATGCGCGATTGGACGCGGCCCGGATATGCGGTGGCTGGTGATCTCTCGCGCGAAGCCATGGTTGAGCAGGTAATTTCGCTATACTCTACGGTATTGTGCGCCGGGAAAGGCCGGTAGACAGTCTGGAGTGAGCGCAGACATGCTTGTTTGCATATGAGCGCGGTACTGGCTATCAAGGGAGCCTGTCCGGGGCGTGTAGCTTTGGTAATTGGGAGGGAATGTAAGCTCATGCAAATAACCGCATCGGCGAAGCAGCGCGGCGGTCTGGCATATAAATGGGTGCTGGCGATGGTAGTGATTCTGGGGGTCTTTATGAGCATTCTGGATCAGACTATCGTCAATATCGCTATTCCACGTCTGCAAAGTGCTTTTGGCGCCGACATTCATAGCGTGCAGTGGGTGCTGACCGCCTATATTCTGGCCCAGGGAGTCGCGACTCCCATGGCGGCCTTTTTTTCTGATACGCTGGGCATCAAGCGTTTCTACGTCTTTTCGCTGGCCGCGTTTACTCTCGGTTCAGCCCTCTGTGGCATCGCCTGGAGTTTGCCCGTTTTGATCCTCTTCCGCGTGCTCCAGGGACTTGGGGGCGCGGCTCTCTTTCCACTTTCGCTGACTCTGCTCTTTCGGGCTTTTCCACCGGCTGAGCGCGGCGTGGCCATGGGGACATTTGGCGTCCCGGCCCTGCTGGCGCCGGCCATTGGTCCGACGCTGGGAGGCTATCTGGTGACCTATGCCGGCTGGCAGTTGATCTTCTATATCAATGTCCCCGTCGGCATTCTCGCGGTTATTCTTTCCCTGCTGTTTATTCGTGAATTCCACGTAGATACGCGGCAGCGCTTCGATTTCTGGGGCGGCTTTTTCGCGGCAGCGGGTCTGGCAACCGTGCTCTATGCCCTGTCATCAGCCAGTACGGATGGCTGGGAATCAGGCATAGTCCTGGGTTTTCTGGGCGCTGGTCTGCTCTCCCTGCTGCTTTTTGTGGTGGTCGAACTGACGCTGGCGCAGAGAGGCGGGACGCCGTTGCTTGATCTGCGCCTGTTTGCCAATGGCCCTTTTCGCGCGGGCGTCATTGCCAATGTCTTCGTGGTGTTCAGCCTGTTCGGGGGACTTTTTCTCTTTCCGCTCTACCTCCAGGATTTGCGCCAGTTGAGCGCTTTTCAGGCAGGCGTAGAACTTTTGCCGCAGGCGCTGGCCTCAATGGTCAGCGTTCTGGTGGGCGGCAGACTGGTAGATCGCTTTGGCGTGCGCACGATTATGATCCCCGGACTACTGGTGCTGGGCGTTGCCACCTGGCAATTGACCTTTTTAGATAGTTACACATCTTTTGGTTGGTTTCAATTCCTGCTCATCTTGCGCGGATTGGCGCTGGGCTTGACTGTGCAGCCGTTGACCGTGGCTATGATGTCGGAGGTGCGCCCGCGTGACCTGGCCCAGGCTTCGGCCTTGAGCACCGTCAGTCGCTCGGTGTCCAGTTCGCTGGGCATCGCTGTTCTGGCTACCCTGGTTCAGTCGCAGAGCGCGCTGCACTATGGGCACCTGGCCGAGCAGGTCACACCCTCCTCACATCTGGGCGGTCTGTTGTACGCCTTGCAGGCGTATTTTGTGGCGCACGGTGCGGGCGCCGCCCAGGCTTATACCGCCTCGGTGCAGGAGATCGCCCGGTTTCTCAATGGTGAGGCCTTTGTCCTGTCCATGCAGGACGCGTTCAGGCTGACCATCGGGGCGATTGTCGTTGCGCTGGTAGCCGTCTGTTTTGTGCGCAACAACACGGAACACAGCGCCCAAAAACGCGGACAGGACACGTCGGCGAGTTCATCTGAGGATGCCGAGATGGCTGCCGCCGGGGCGGAGGCTTTGCTGGCCGGTTAATAATCTTCCAGAGTGGCTGAGAGAAGCCCTCTCAGCCTGTTTATCGCTAACCAAAGGAGTTGAGTATATGCTGCGCAGAATTCTGATTCCGACCTTTGTGGTGATTGCTTTGCTGGCGATAGCCGGGGGCGTGGCTTTCTGGCTTTGGGATGGGTATATGTACTATCGCACGGATGATGCTCAGGTGACGGGTCAGATCGTGAACGTCAGCGCGCCTGCCTCTGGTACACTGACCACCCTCTCGGTTGCGGTGGGGCAGAACGTCTCTGCCGGGCAGACAATTGGCACCATCACCTTGCCCGCCAGTTCCACTACCACATCCACACCAGGCGGTACCGCGCCCGCGACTCTGGTCCTGACCAGCCCGATTGATGGCACCATTTTACAGGTACCTGCCGTGCAGGGGCAGACGGTGACACCGGGTCTGCAACTGGTCGCAGTGACCAACTTGAATAATCTGGGCATTGTCGCCTATGTCGATGAAGGAGCGCTGAGCGCTATCGGACTCAATCAAGCGGTCGATATTAGCCTTGATGCCTATAGCGACACCAGCTTTAGCGGACATGTGCAACAGATTGTCCAGGCTACGGCTGGTCAGTTCTCGCTGTTGCCAAATCAAGATCCTACCAGCGGTAATTTCACCAAAGTGGGCCAGCGTGTTCCGGTGATGATTACCCTGGATAGTAAGAACA
>DASZXF010000114.1:0-41502 GCA_035546055.1 Ktedonobacteraceae bacterium | reverse complement strand
CCTGACTGGCGAGTTATTGCCAGCCCCGGTCGCACACCGGAGAGCCTGTGCCTCTATAATCCTTTTAGCTACGAATTGCTCTGCGGTGATACCGTTGTGACAGTCGAAGGCGGGGCCGCGCTGGTGCGAGGCAGTATGAACCGTGGTCACCTGGAGGCGACCCTGAACACGCTGCGCTCGCTGCGCGTCTATTACCTCTACCCTGGCCACGGTCGTCCGCTTCTTTCTCCTAAAGCTCTGGCCAACGCCCATGTCGAATGGTGAAAGATCACTCTTCTTTCATTTTGCTGGGCAGTTTTAGCGAGAATGGGAAACTCAGGGGAGCCTCGTCCGCCTGATTTGAACTCGGCGGAACGGGTGTGGTCCGCGCCTGAGCGACAAAAGTGTATTCCAGGCGAATATTGCCCAGGGTAATGATATCGCCTGTGCGCAGCAGATGAGGCGTCTGCAATGGGTTGCCATTGACAAAGCTGCCGTAGCGGCTGTTCAGGTCGTGTACATAGTCGCCTTCGGCCTGGCGGGTGAATTGCAGATGAACCGGCGAGATAGAGGCATCAGCAATCACGATGTCGTTCTCGAAGCTCTGACCAAGCGTTACCAGCGGACGATCCAGCAGAAAGCTGCGCCCGGCCATCTCGCTGCCGCGAATGACACACAGACCGAGTGGACGCGGCGGCATGGGTGTGCGCCTGGACAATTGCAGCGTCTCCAGCCCGGAAATATCCCCTGCCTGCGGCGGAAAGTCCGGCACCGGAGTCGCTTTCTGCGGATAGCGCTCCTCCTGATGACTGAGCGCTACAGTCGGCTTTGCCAGTGGTTTGCTTCTCACTTCGCCGCCAGAGGACTCTCCGCCGGTGCTTCTGTGTTGAGCAATGCGGCGAATCTGCGGCAGCAGAGGATCAGAAAGATCTTCCTGAATCTGCGCCTGAGCATGTTTGAGGATAAAGCGGTGCCCGCCGATCTCCAGCTCATCGCCGGGCTGGAGCTGCACAGAGGTGCGAATGCGCTGCCCGTTGAGCAGCACTCCATTCAGGCTCTCGTTATCGGTCAGATAAACCTGGCCCCTGTCCCAGGCCAGCTCAGCATGATAACGCGAAATAGTATCGTCGTCCAGCCAGACCTCGTTATCCTCCTCGCGGCCAATCGAAATAATCGCGCGTTTCAGCGCCAGCTCCTGGCCGGTGAACTTGCCGTTGCGATAGACCAGCCAGCCCCAGGGTTTATCGGCGCTGTAGACAAAAGGAGCCGGTTTGCCCGGCTGGCGGCGCGGCGGCTGAAAGGTACTTCCCACAGCCCTGGCCGGGGCCGTACTCTTGCGCTGACCCGGCAGGCGTCCGGCGGTATTTGAGTCGCGCGGTCCGGTAAAAAGACAATAGATCAGCATGACTCCCAGAGGCGCGACCCAGCCGCAGAGCGCCACGTAGACCAGCACCAGGCCAATCTCGACCTGTGAAAGCGCGGCCTGCTCCGCGTTAAAGCGCAGATTATACCAGAGCAGCGCCGGCAGCAGTAGCAGCGCGGAAATCACCGCAGAGACAAGCGCCCTGGCCAGTTGACGAGTCGTGCCACGCCTGCGCAGGGTGGTGTAGAGCGCGTTGACCGCGATAGTGAGCATACAGCAGGCCAGGCCGCCGTAGCAGCCATAGCTGAACCATGTAGGAAAGTCGATGGTATTCGTCATCTCACCCCCTGCGCTAAAACATTGGCCCGATACCCTGCTGGCGCGCGTTGGCGATCAGAATGGTATCAACCAGTTGCTTCGCATTTTGCTGGTACTCGTTATCGGTCGCGATATTGGCGGAATCGCCGGCGACCCCGTTATTGACCTGTACCGCGTCCCAATACTCGAAGTGGCTGTTGTCAGGTTTAGTCGCCACTCCCAGAAACGCGTGGCCGGGAATAATCACAATTTCGGCGTGCAAACCGATGCTCTCCACCGCTGAAGCCAGCAGCAGCGTCAATTCCACGCACATGCCGCTCTGCTGCTGTAATACTTCTGCCGGCAGCTTGACGCGTTGGGTGGCCATCGTCGTATCACCGGGGCCGCTATAGGGAACGCTTTCCTGCGTATAGCGGATCTGGTAATCCAGGCGGAGCGCGTCAAAGATCGCGTCCACCTGATCGCGCACCGCGCGCGGCGAGGCTTTCGTGTAGCCGATCATCGCGCCGGGCGCCGGAGACGGTTGAATGGCCAGGTGATTGGCCGCGCTACTCACCAGGCGCGCGATAGCGGGATCGGTTGGCGTGACCCAGGCCGCGATGCGCAGGCGATTGCTGGCCACCCACTGCATCAGCCAGCGAGAATGAAGCAGCACCGGGCTGTCATTCAGATAATACTCGCGCCCGCTGGTATCGGTCACATGCACATGGACCAGCGCATTGCTCTCCGCCGTCCATTTATGCAAAACCTGACTGTTGAGTAGCGGCGGAATGAAGCTGGTGGTTTGCGTGTGGGCCGTCGCGCTGACCGTGTGCGTCTCGACCAGGCTGAAGCCCTGAATGCTCACACTGACCAGCAAGGTCAGCGGCGCGCTGCTGCTATACTCAACATCGAACAGGGTTGTATGAGTTGCCAGATACGAAGGATAATACGCGCTAAAAGTGGCCAGCGGTGTTTTGACGCAGATATGTACCGGCGCCTGGCCTCCGCAATGTTCCTGGCTGGCCACACTGCTCTGCTGATAGCGCGCATACGCGTTGAGTCCGCTGACGACGTAGCCGGCTGCCAGGCCGACCAGTAACACCAGGATGAGGACCAGCACTACCAGTTTCTTGCGCATGTTTTTGTCGCCTCGGAACGTCCACGACGCGCCTCTCCTCTTGAGGGAATTTCAAGGTCAGTATACCATGCTGTGCCACTGCTTACAAATGGCCGGGACTTGCGGGTCATCGCCACTCACGGCTCACTTTTCTAAGCAATTTCTTATCTTTCTGAGGAAAATCTAAGGAAAGTACACAAAAACTGCTATCTGAGAAGGCTGATTTTTAGAGGGATATCTATACAGAACTTGATGAGAATGGATTGATTATACGTAGTAAAAATCAGTGGCGAGACCTATACTGAAGACCTCCAAAGTTCTATCAAAGAAGGGTCTTTATTCGTTCTTATGTTACTACGTCCTCATTCCAAACGGTTCTCATTCCATATGCCCGCGTCCTTCCATCCCCTGACAGAAAAGAACTTTGCGATTCTCTGGG
Organism: Ktedonobacteraceae bacterium; assembly: GCA_035546055.1. Taxonomy (GTDB): domain Bacteria; phylum Chloroflexota; class Ktedonobacteria; order Ktedonobacterales; family Ktedonobacteraceae; genus Paraktedonobacter. The sequence continues at coordinate 38,304 of DASZXF010000114.1, read as the reverse complement.
TTGGCGCGTTTGTCTCCAATCTTGGATTCTGGATTCAAAACGTGGCCCAGAGCTGGCAGGTATTGCAGTTGACCAACTCGGCCTTTTTGTTGGGCCTGGCGGCCTTCATTGGGACTATCCCCAGCCTGCTTTTTTCTCTCTTCGGTGGAGTGATCGCGGACAAATTCAATCGGCGGCGTTTACTGCTGCTGGTAAATTCCATCTACATGTGTACAGCCCTGCTGCTTGGTATCCTGACGACCATGCGGATCATTCAGGTCTGGCATATCATTGCGATGGCGCTGGTGAACGGCCTGTTCAGTTCAATCAGCTTTCCTGCCTGGCAGGTCTTTGTGGCTGATCTCATCCGTGATGAGGATCTCAAGCAAGGGATTGCGCTGAACTCCATGCAATTTAACCTTTCGCGGGTGATCGGCCCGGCCATCGGCGGTATCTCGATTGGCATTTTCGGGATCGCCGGTTCGTATTACCTGAACGCCCTGAGCTATATCGGGGTGCTTGTGCCACTGGCCCTGATACATCCTGTGCAGAAGAGTGCGCAGGCGCCGGGTGAGCAGGGTGTAGTAGATAATCTGATCCAGGGGGTGACCTACTTGAAGTACCATCCCTGGCTGGTGATCTTGCTGAGCCTGCAATTGATGATCGCGTTTTTTGTCCTGCCCTATACAACTCTGTTGCCAATCTTCGCGGCGAGCATTTTCCATACGGGAGCGACAGGTCTGGGCGTGATGAACTCCGTGGCGGGCGTCGGCGCCTTAGCAGGAGCGGTGCTGCTGGTTCTCTTGATGGAACGCCTGCGCCAGCCGGTGCAGGCGTTGTTTTTTTTCTGCCTGCTTGGCGGGGTGGCCAGCATGATTTTTGCGCTTATGCCCGCGCAGACGCCAGCGCTGCCCCTCTTGATCGCCATGGGGGGCAGTACGGTGATGGCAACGACGTATACCAACACGGCTATTCAGTCCAGCACGCCGGCTGATTTGCGCGCTCGCGTGGTGAGCATCTGGATTACGGTGACCTTCGGTGTGGCGCCTTTTGGCAGCCTGGTGGCCGGCGCGGTCGCGCAGTCATTTGGGGCTGAGAGTACGATGCTGCTGGGCGGAGCGATCTGCGTACTGGTGGCTGGTGGACTGGTTCTGCTGGCGCGCAGAGTGGCACCGGCAGCACGCGGCGCGGTCCAGCTTGAATAGGTAAACAGGCGACTCCGGCGCCGCGCGACAGCGCCCTTGCTGCCGCGCGGCGCCGGAGTTCGTCCCCAATAGGGAGCGCTCGGCCCCGTCTTAGTCTGCCCGGGGGAGCGCGGAAACCGTCTGCTCGGCTGGCGCGGGCAGGGCCGGTAGCGGTGTGGTGACGCGTGTGGCGACCGGGGACGCGATGCCGCGCATGGTCTGCTGCATCAGGTGGTTGATGACATCCTTGAAGTTGCCTGTCTGGCGGTACAGACTGATCTGGCGGTCCGCGCCGGTGCCGGAGGGTGAACTGAGCAGCGTGCGCAGGTAGAGAATTTCCCGGCGGCAGCCCAGGTCGTCGAGTACATCGTCAACCAGGTCCAGCAATTCTCCAATCGATTCGCGCATGGTCAGGTGACGACCCTGGATAAAATCGAAGATTCTGGCGTCCAGTCCGTAGCGCGAGGCATACCACTTATGTTCTTCGATGAAGTAGCGCGGCTGAATGTGCATGGTCAGGTGGTGATTGTGCAGCCAGGTGAGTTTGGCGACCAGCGCCTGGCAGAGCGCGGCCAGGGCAATGGTGTCGTCCAGAGTCGCGGGCATGTCGCAGATGCGAAATTCGAGGGTAGGGTAGTGAGCGTGCGGGCGGATATCCCACCAGACGCGGCGGGCGTCATCGATATTGCCGGCTCGCACCAGGCTTTGAATGTATTGCTCGAAGTCATGGCGTGAGGGAAAAGCCTCCGGGATGCCGCTGCGGAAGATGCGCCGCCAGACCACCGAGCGGTACGATTTCAGGCCGGTCTGGCGTCCCTCCCAGAAAGGCGAATTGCTGGAGAGGGCCAGCAGATGCGGCAGCCAGGAGCGAACCTGATTCATCACCGCGATGGCCAGTTCGGGATTATCAATGCCCACGTGAATATGCAGCCCGTAAACCAGGATCGAGCGCGACACGTCCTGAAATTCTTCCTCCAGATCGGCGTAGCGCTGGCTTTGCGTCGTCTTCTGCTCCTGCCAGAGCGCATAAGGATGCGTGCCGGCGCTGATCAGGGCCAGACCTTCGTCCGCCAGCACTTGAGCCAGGCGAGCGCGTAAGTCGCCCATATGGCGGCGAGCTACGGCCACGTTGGGCATGATATCGGAAACCAGTTCAATGGTTGATTGCTGGACCTCAGCTTTGACATGCGCGCCCAGCAGCGGAGCTGCCCTGGGCAGGATGTCGTGGATACGCGAGGACAACTGGCCTGTCTCGCGCTCCACCATCTGAAACTCTTCCTCAATCCCGAGTGTAAAATCGCTTGACCGTTTTGATTTCATAAGTAGCTCTTTTCTCCCGATCAGGAATCTCCTTGCTCTACGGCACAGTTGGGTTGTCCATCTGCCCTGTTCATCTGTGATCATCATATTTTCTGAAACAGGCCAGGTCGGGACAGGTGGGCTGGTCAGGCCGGGCGGGCGTCCGGGATGGCAGTTGGAAGACGCGTCTGCCTGGCTGTAAGAGCCGGTGTGCCGTAACCGAGCAGGAGGAGCGAAAAGTTTGAGCAAACGGCTTATGAGAACTCCGTTTCATGGGCACGGGCGACAGTATTACAGCAGAAGCGCCTGCTCCATCAGGTAGTGGGTAACCGCGTGTATGTCGCCGGTGCGCCTGTATACCTCAATCTGGCGGTCGGCTCCGGTGCCTGACGGGTCATCCAGCAGGAGACGCAGGTAATTAATTTCGGGACGCGAACCCAGGTCATCCAGCACATCGTCCACAAAGTCAAACAGCTCGTGCAGCGACTCGCGCATGGTCAGACGCCGATCTCCGGCGAAATCGAGGACTTCTCCATCGAGTCCGTAACGCATGGCCTTCCACTTATTTTCCTCTATCAGCACGCGTGGCAGGAGTGGACTGGAGACTCCGTGGCGAATTTGCCAGGTCAGCTTGGCGACCAGCGCCTGGCAGAGCGCGGCCAGGGCGATGCTGTCATCGAAACGCGCGGGCATATCGCAGACGCGGAACTCGATAGTGTTGAAAAAGGGGTGAGGACGAATATCCCACCAGATTTTCTTGCCATTGTCGATGCAGCCGGTGCGAATGAGCGTCTGCACATAGGCGTCAAACTCATTCCAGCCGGAGAAGACATCGGGCACGCCATTGCGCGGGAAAGGACGCCAGACCACCGATCGGTAGGACTTGATGCCGGTGAAACGACCTTCCCAGAAGGGTGAATTGGCGGAAAGAGCCAGCAACTGCGGTAGCCAGTTGCGCGCCTGGTTCATCAATTCAATGGCCAGTTCCGAATTTTCGACGCCGACATGCACATGCAGACCAAAGATCAAGATAGAGCGCGCGATATCCTGTAGATCCTCCTCCAGCTCGACATAGCGCGGATTCGGCATCGAAAGCTGATCCGGCCAGCGTCCCTCGGGATGCGTGCCGGCGCTGATCAGGCTGACCCCATCCTGCTCCAGCAGACCCAGCAAATGCTGGCGTAGGTCGCGCAATTCGCGGCGAGCCGAAGGAATATCCGGGCAGACATCTGTGACAATTTCAACTGCTGACTGTAACATCTCCGGTTTAATGCGTTCGCCAAAGTACGATGACCCTTTTTCCAGAATCGTCAGGATGTGTGGGCAGAGCTGGCCGGTCTGGCGATCCACCATCTGGAACTCTTCTTCGATGCCAAGGGTAAATTGCGAGGACATGCCGAAATCTCCTTCTGGATGAGACGAGCAAAGACAATCCAGGGATAGTGAGCATAAGAAGTAGAGAGAGTGAAAGGAGAGAGAGAAACAGAAGGCAGTTTATGGCTGAAAGGCTGAAGAAAACAGCGATGCAGGCGAGAACGTGGGAATTGTAGAGCCTCGTGCTCGCCTGGTGGACCGTTTTGCACCCTTACACTCGCCGGCATACACGCTTCCTTTCAATGAAGCTGCCTGTGTACTAGAGCTGTACGGGATGGGCACGTGTTTTTGAGCGTACCGTGCTACAAAAAAACTTACCAGGAATCATAGCGTACACAAGAGGTAGACGCTTTGTCAAGGGCTGTGTATGCCAGCTTACTTCTTTCTGACGGTGGAAGGCCATGGAGGGCCATCAGAGGCCGAACGCCAGGGGTAAGAGGTCGCCGACAGTCAGATCTTCAGGGATGCCATCGATAAAGATGGTCGCCTGGGGAGCCAGGTCGGCCAGCCATTGACGGCAGGCGCCGCAGGGGGTGCGTTCATTGGCGGAGGCCTCCGGGGGAGCGTCGATGCAGGCCACGGCCACCCGGGTAATCGGACCAGCGCTGGCTGAAACCGCCGCCGCCATCGCCGAACGTTCCGCGCACAGCGTCAGGCCATAGCTGGAAATCTCGATATTGACGCCGGTGAAAATCTGTTCCCCGGCCACCAGAGCCGCGCCAACACGAAAATGCGAATAGGGACAATGGGCGTGCAGCGCCGCCTGGCGCGCCAGTTGTAGTAATTCTTCCCGTGAAATCATGCTTTTCTCCTTGGTAAACAATGGGGCAGGCGCCTCTCCATCGAGAGGTGATACCGCGACCGTAGCGATGTCAACGCTATGATAGCGGTATCATCGTATCATTATTCCGGTGTGACTACGAGGGCGTTGGCGCGTCCGAGATGGGCGCCGGCGGGCCAGGGGATGGGAAGCGTTTCCCAGTTCAGGCCGCCATCGGGTGAGCGGAAGACGCCGTGGTTGTTGGCTGCGTAGAAAGTGCCGGGTTCGGCGTCGTGAACGGCCAGCACAGAGGCCAGCGTTCCCTGAGCCGGGGGCAAGCCCTCCTGGGCGAGTTGCCAGGGACCGCTGCCTGCTCGCCGGTAGATGGCGGACTCGGCGCCCTGCGGATTGTGAGCCTGCTGCGGACCGGGCGCGGCTGAGATGAGCAGCGTATCGGGATCAGCCGGGTCAGCCGCGACACTCCAGAGGTAGTGATAGGCGAGTCCTTCGTCAGGTCGGAACCAGCTCAGGCCGCCATCGTTGCTCTGCACAAAGCCCTTGCCCGGCTGCATAAAGCCGTCGCCCGCCGCCGAGTACAGGCGGTCGGGCGCGAGTTTGTGCAGAACCAGCGTGTGGGTATCGAAAGGTCCGCCAGGAACGCGGTCCTCCCAGCTCAGACCGCCATCCAGGCTGCGCACCAGCGCGCCGGCCTCTACTGCCGCGAAGATACGTCCCGCGACCAGCGGATCAGGGGCGATCCAGCGCACATGCGAGGTCCAGGGACGCGGCGGAAAGCTCCAGCTCGGGGCTGAAGGCAGTTCACGTAGCGCGCTCAACTCTTTCCAGGAGAGTCCCTGGTTATCGGAAAGATAGATCGCGCTCGGCTCCGTGCCAGCATAGACAAGGCCCGCGCCATTTGCCTGCTCCCGCGCAGTGACCGCCACCGACATAACTTTCTCAGACGTAATGCCGCCCGCCGTGTGCTCCCAGGTCGCTCCGGCGTCTGCGCTCTGCCACAGACCCTCATCGAAGGTACCACAGTAGACATAACGTGTGTGCAGGGGATCGATTGCCAGACATAGCGGCTGATGCTCCGTCAGGTGCAAATCGACTTCCCAATTCCCTTTGCGCTGGTTGGCGATAGCCAGTGCCTTACCGAAGGCAATGTATAACGTGGTCATGACGATCCCTTTCTGCTGGCATCTGCTCCATTTTTCATTGGTAAGCTGACAGAAGCAGATGGCTCTTTTTGCTGTTCTGCACTCAATTGCTTTGGCAACGTTTCTGTCTGAGGCCATAGTCACCACTCTAAGCATACTACGAAAAAGGAAAGACCAGGACGTACTGGCTAGAGCGTTGAGCAAGCGAGCATGAATTTTGTGAGAAGAAAACAGCCCGCAAGCGGCGAAACATCGGCCTGCGCACCTCGTCTTCCTGGGAAAAATGACCTTGAACTGCTCTGATAATGTGGCTGGTGTCCCCTGATGTTCGTCTGCTATGCTATATACTTTGCCAGTTGTGTTTTTTCGTGCTCCGGTATCGCCTTCGCTGGTCAAAAATATCAGCGAAATTGCCAGGGGGCAGGCGTTATTTTGTACTAACTGTGCTTCTTGAGAGCACCTGACCAGGAGTCATGCATGATTCATTCTATTCGGTGGACCTTACCAAAAATCGAGCGGCGTTTGCTGCTCATTGAGCCGCTTGTCTATCGCCGTCGAGTCGCACTGGCGCCTTTTCATTATCGTATGCTTGATGGGGACGACGCGCTGCAGGCTCTTGGGCGCGAAGCCGATACCAGCGATTGGGACGTGCTGCAACCGTTGAGCCACTGGGGACAGGCAGCCCGCAATTATGTCCTGCGCGGCAGCTTTCAGATTCCCGGCGACTGGGAGCCGAACGCCCCGTGTGCGCTGTATTTGCCGCTGGGCGAGGCGGGCGATTTCAGCCATCCAGAAGGGTTGATCTATGTCGATGGGCAGGCCTATGCCGCTTCTGACCGCCATCATCAGGAGGTGCGTCTGCGCGATGAGTGGAAGGACGGAGAGGAGCACGTGCTGGCCCTGACGGTCTGGACGGGCATGGGCGGTGGTGATCTGCTCGGCCTGATGGCGCGCACTGTGCATCCCTCGCGCGAATTCTCCACCATGGCGCCGGCCAGCCATCTGATGCGCGAGTGCCAGGTGGTGCAGATCGATCAGCCGACGCGCGATTTTGTGGCAGCGGCGCGCGTGGCGGTGCGCGCGGCCAGGGCGATGGACGAGAACGTGCCGGCGCGCGGAAAAATTTTGTACGCCCTGGATGCGGCTTTTAAGCTGCTGGAGACGCGTGAACCCTTCGGCGAAGAGTTCTATGCCAGCGTCGGACCGGCTCACGCCGCTCTGCGTGAAGGCATCGCCCAGGCCGGGGCGCCGCTGGATGTCGCGGTGAGCGCGACAGGACACGCCCATATCGACGTGGCCTGGCTGTGGACCCTGGGGCAGACGCGCCAGAAGGCCGCTCGCACCTTCCACACGGTTCTGAGCCTGATGGAGCAGTTCCCTGAATATCATTTCACCCAGAGTCAGCCGCAGCTCTATGACTATGTGCGGCAGGATCATCCCGAGCTGTTCCAGGCCATCAAGCGCCGGGTGGCCGAAGGGCGCTGGGAAACCATCGGCGGCATGTGGGTCGAAGCCGATTGTAATCTCAGCGGCGCGGAATCGCTGGCCCGCCAGTTTTTGCTAGGCCGCGCCTTTTTCGCCGAGCATTTCGGCACAAACGTTGATTCGCCGGTGCTCTGGCTGCCCGATGTCTTTGGCTACGCCTGGGCCTTGCCTCAGCTTATCAAACAGGCCGGACTGGAATATTTCTTTACCATTAAAATTGGCTGGAATCAATATAATCGCCTGCCCTACGATAGTTTCTGGTGGCAGGGCATTGACGGGACGCGCGTGCTGACCCACTTCAGCACAACTCCCGAAGGCAACGGTCCCGCCAGCACCTATAACGCGATGGCCACGCCTGAGCAGTTGCTTGGCACCTGGACCAACTTCCTCCAGAAAGACCTGGGGCGCGGTGAGGAGACGCCGCCGCTGTTGATGGCCTATGGCTTTGGCGATGGCGGCGGCGGACCGACGCGCGAGATGCTGGAGAATATTCGCGAGATGGGCAATTTCCCGGCTCTGCCTCGTATTCAGCAGGAGAGCGTGAGCCATTTCTTCCACGCATTGGAGGAGAGTTTCGGCGATGCTCTGCCAACCTGGAACGCCGAACTCTACTTTGAACTGCACAGGGGCACGTACACGACCCAGAGTCGCAACAAACGCGCCAACCGCTCCAGCGAGTTTCGTCTGCACGATGCTGAATACCTGGCCATGCAGGCCGCGCTTCTCGATCCAGCCTTCCGCTATCCACATGAGAGCTTCCGCCAGGCGTGGGAACTGGTCTGCCTGAACCAGTTTCACGATATTATTCCTGGCAGCAGCATCAATCAGGTATACGAAGAATCGCAGCAGCAGTACAGGCAAATCGCTCAACTGGCCCGCGAAGCTCAGACGGAGGCGCTGGAGAGCCTGGCGCGGCGGAGTGGCGGACATCTGCTGGTGGTCAATCCCACCTCGTTCGCGCGCGCAGACCTGGCGCTCTGGCCGGAGCAGTTGCCGGAGGGTTATCAACTGGTAGACGCGCGCACCGGTGAACCTGTCAGCGTGCAGAGCGCCGGTGAACGCGGCACCTGGCTGGCGTTGACGGATCTGGCGCCCTTTAGCCTGACTCCGCTCCAGGCCGTTCCTGGCGAGGCTGCCCCTTTTATCGCTGAACTGACAGCTACGCCGGAGTTGCTGGAGAATAGCTTTGTGCGCGTGGAGTTCAATACCGATGGCGATATCACGCGCGTCTTTGATAAAAAGGCCGGACGTGAAGTGCTGGCGCCCGGCGCGCTGGCCAACCAGTTTCAGGCCTTCGAGGATCGCCCGAAGTATTGGGATGCCTGGGATATCGACGTTTTTTACGATGACAAAATGTGGACCGCTGAACCCGCCAGCGCTGTGCGTGTGCTCGAAGCCGGACCGCTGCGCGCCACTCTGGAGATCGAGCGCCAGATTTTGCACAGCCGCTATACGCAGCGTATTTCGCTGGCTTACAATAGTCCGCGCCTCGACTTCGAGACGGATATCGACTGGCGTGAGCGGCACATCTTGCTCAAGGTAGCTTTTCCTGTGGATATTCTCAGTCCGGTCGCGACCTATGAAATCCAGTGGGGCAATGTGCAGCGGCCCACGCATCGCAATACCAGCTGGGACTGGGCGCGTTTTGAGACCTGCGCGCAGAAGTGGGTTGATCTGGGTGAAGGCGATTATGGCATCAGCGTACTCAACGACTGCAAGTATGGCCATGACATTCGCGATAACGTCATACGTATCAGCCTGCTGCGCAGTCCCACCTCGCCTGATCCCCTGGCCGATCAGGGTCAGCACACCTTCACCTATAGCCTGCTGCCGCACACGGGCACCTGGGACGAGCGCACCATCGGCTCGGCCTACATGCTCAACGATCCACTGATTGTCCACACCGCCGCGTCCCTGGACGAGCAGCGAGAGGGAGAGCAGGAGCCGCTTGCCTCCCTGGTCGCCGCCGGGCAGCCAAACATCGTCATCGAAACCGTCAAACAGGCGGAAGATGGTCAGGGCTTGATTGTGCGCTTCTACGAAAGTCAGCGCCGGCGCGGACTCATCACCCTCACCACCAGTTTCCCTCTGCAAGCCGCCTGGCGCACCAATCTGCTTGAGCAGAACGAAAGCGAGCTGGCCGCTACGGATCGGCAGATCACCCTGCCGGTGCGTCCTTACGAAATCGTCACCCTGCGCCTGGTCCCGGCCACAGCATAGCATCATCCCGCTCTGCTCCTGGCCAGAACAGGCAGATGGCCCTCAGAATAAAAAGATCTGAGGGCCATCTTTGCCGGATCTGCTCGATACGTGGCAGCAAGCGCCCGCCTCTAGTTCCATGTTCTGGTGGCGTTGACCCGTTCTTTCTCGCGGAAGGCAGTTTCCAGGTCAATCTGAAAACAGTTCGCCAGATCCAGCAGGTAGCTCAGCACATCGGCGAACTCTTCTTCCAGTGAAACAAGCTTTGGCCGGGCCTCCTCCTGGTAAAGTCCCCGGGCCTTACGAATAGCCTTGGCCAGCTCTCCAACTTCCTCGGTAAAGAGCAAAAACTTTTCCGCGTAAGTATCCCTGGTCCAGCCGCGCTCCTGACAAATCTCATCCATATAGCGCTGGAGTTCGGGTAATGTGGGGTGTGCTGATAACTCGGCCATCAAGATCTCCTCTCTTCTTTTTCTCACATCATACGTATGACTTCTGTTATACAGGCAAAGTGCGTATCTGTCAAGATGAAGACGTGAGCGCGAGCTTAAAGTGTTCGACCCCCTGCTCAATCTGAGCGAGCGAGAGATGGCCGTAGCCCAGGATGACTTCATAAATTTGCCGGGTGCGTGACCTGGCCGCAGATCGCTCGATGGGAATCCATAACATGCGTGCGGTTTTCTACTTTCAGCCTGTTGCCCAACTGGTACTATCAATACTTCATTCTACTGGCTCTACCACAAACCAGTTCCTTCATGGTATTGTACACTCTAAGGGCAGAGGAGGAGATAGGCGCGTTCCTGCTGCGGGATATCTCAACAGTTACTTGCTTTTCGCCTGATACGTGCCCGCGATGCTTGTAAGAGATGAGCCATCCCTGCCTGTTCTGGCGACCGGAAAAATAGTACAAAATGGGAGATAGACATGCATATTTTTCAATACCATCCTGATATTCTGGCACGCTATCCGCAGATTGTAGGCGGAGCTATTCTGGTGCGCAACGTCACCAATGGTCCGACCCCGGCCAACCTGCTGGCGCTTTACCAGGCCGAACAGCGGCAGGTCAGCGAACGTCTGGGTAACACGCCTCTGAGTCAGATCGAAGCCCTGGCGGCCTGGAGGCGTGCTTTTCGTACTTTTGGCGTCGATCCGACGCAGTACCGCAGCGCTTCAGAGGCACTTTTGCGCCGTCTGACCAAAAAAGGGGATATTCCGAGCATCAATTTGCTGGTCGATCTGGGCAACCTGGTCAGCATTCGCTATGCTCTGCCGGTGGCGGTTGTCGAACGGCGTGCCTTGCAGGGACCGGTGACGGTCCATTTCGCCACTGGATCGGAGCGCTACAGCGAACTGGGAGAAAGCGCCGAGGATCATCCACAGCCGGGCGAAGTCATCTTTTCCGACGACAGCGGCCAGGTCATTGCTCGCCGCTGGTGCTGGCGCCAGAGCGAGTCCAGCGCCGCCGTGGCTCAGACGCGCGAATGCCTGATCACTGTCGAAGCGCACCATGCCACCGCTCACCAGGATATCGAAGCGGCGCTGCACGATCTGCTGTCCCTCTTAAAAGAATACGCCGGAGGCAGCGCCACCTCAGCCATTCTGGACAAAGATCATCCAGCCTTGACCTATACGCCGGAAGAGTGAGCCGGTCTGCGTGGCTCAGAATAGCGTCCGGGTAAGTCCGCCGTCAACCTGGATGGTTGTGCCGGTAATATAGGCGGCCTGTTGTGAGGCCAGGAAGGCCACCAGCGCGGCCAGTTCAGCAGGCTGGCCGACCCTGCCCAGAGGAATATCGCTGGCCAGTTCTTGCAGCGCCGCCTCTTCCGTCTTTCCCCGGGCGATTTTTGTCTCCACGTTAAGGTCGCGCAGGCGATCAGTGAGGATGCGCCCGGGGCAGACATTATTGACGGTAATCTGATATGGCGCCAGCTCTCGTGAAAGCGTTTTTGCCAGACCAATTACCCCTGGACGAATGGCATTCGAGAGTAGCAGCCCCTCGATAGGCTGTTTCACTGATGAGCTGACAATGTGAATAATGCGCCCGCTCCGGCGCTGCTTCATCGAGGGGAGCGCCGCGCGAATCAGCCTGACAGCGCTGAGCAGGGTTAGATTGAACGCCGCCTGCCATTGTTCATCGGTCAGCGTCTCGAATGTGCCAGCCGGAGGTCCGCCGGCATTATTGACGAGGATATCTATACCTCCGAATTCGGCCACGGTTCGCTCTACGAGCGCGCGGATCTCCTCCGGCTGATGTAAATTCGCCGGAATTGCCAGAACAGCGCGCCCGCTTTCCTGGCGGATCTCCTGCGCTGTCTGTTCAAGCGTTGCCTGATTGCGTGAGACGATAGCCACCAGCGCCCCCTCCTGCGCCAGAGCAAGCGCGCTCGCGCGTCCCAACCCCTTGCTGGCCGCTGCTACCAGGGCTACTTTGCCGGTCAGTCCTAAATCCATCAGCATATCCTTTCTAAATCCAGTGCTCACCCTGCCTTTTTAAAAATAATCACCCAGATAGGGGAGTATTTTTGAAGATATCGCCGTTATCTGTTATACTTATTATGAGTTATCGTATGGTGATAATGTATATAGATATAGTCATATAATGCTATTCACCTGATAGCATTATCTCCTGTACTTTTTCAATGCTTTATTTCATAGCGTGCTGCACAGCGAATGTGCAGTTTTTTCATGAAAGGGACATGCTACGCGCATGCATAGTACCAGACAGAACAAGCGCCCCACGCGAAAACGGCAATGGGGTACGGAACGCCGTACTCAGCCCTTGCCAATGATGCATGAGAAACCGTCAACTTTAAAAATTGCTTGCAGTCGTCTTGCCGTTGTATTGACGATAGCTTTATGGATATTGTATCTCATCTCGACAATTATTCGTCAATTTTTCCAGGGACCCAAGACGTTTTCATTTACCATGCAGGCCGTTGTCTATGTGATTATCGTTACGTTGCTGACATTCTCCGCGCTTATGTATCTGGTGGCGCGCCAGGGGGCACTTCAGCGGTTTAGTAAACACGTCCGCGTCCCACGAGCCGAGCTTGATAGGCATTTCTCAGGACACCAACCCTCGATCACTGTGCTCGTGCCATCCTATAGTGAGGAGCCAGCCGTCGTCCGTAAGACCCTGATATCGGCGGCGCTCCAGGAATATCCTGGGATGCGTGTCGTACTCCTGGTTGATGATAATCCTCATCCCTCAAATCCAGCGGTTGCTGCTCGACTCAACGCCACGCGCGAAATTGGCAACGATATCATGAGGCTTTTTGCTGAACCACGTACCCGTTTCAGTACTGCGCTCTACCAGTTTGAGCAACAGTATGCGGGCACTTCACCAATGGCACCGGTGACGATTGTCGAGCTTGCCCGCCATTATGCCTGGGCGGCGACCTGGCTCAATGTGCTCGCGGATCAGGAAGAAGTTGATGATCACGTGGATATATTCTTTGTTGAACAGGTACTCAAGAGCCTTGCCGATGAATTGAGCCTGGTTGCTCAGGCGCTGGTGACTTCCGCCCGGGAAGGAGCGTTGCTATCTGTCGAACGTGTGCGGCAGTTATACCGCCGGCTGGCCTGGATTTTTGATGCCGAGGTCACTATTTTTGAGCGGAAGAAGTACGCTTCCCTCTCCCATGAAGCGAATAAGGCCATGAATCTCAATTCCTACATTGGCCTGATGGGTGGTACGTATCTCCAGCGCGATACCCCGGATGGGCCAATCTTGATTCCGGTGGCCAAAGGCCAGAAAGGCGATGTGACATTTCCTGACAGCGACTTCCTCCTGACCCTCGATGCAGACTCCATCCTGCTGCGCGAGTATTGTCTGCGGCTGGTCTATTTTTTGCAGCAGCCGGATAATGCCAGGGTTGCGGTGACGCAAACTCCCTACTCGTCCTTCCGGGGAGCGGGGACGCGTATTGAACGCCTGGCCGGGGCCACGACAGATATCCAGCACATTCTCCACCAGGGCATGAGCCATTATGGGGCAACCTTCTGGGTAGGTGCCAATGCGGTCATTCGTAAGCGAGCGCTCGATGATATTGCCGAAACCGAATGGGTGGGCGGGTTTGAGGTGCGCCGTTTCATCCAGGATCGCACAGTGATTGAAGATACCGAGTCCAGTATCGATCTGACCCTGCATGGCTGGTCGCTGGTGAACTACCCTGAGCGCCTGAGCTACAGTGCCACACCGCCGGATTTCGGCTCTCTGATTGTGCAGCGCCGGCGCTGGGCCAACGGGGGCTTGCTGATCTTACCAAAGTTATGGGCGCAAACGCGTGAGCGCAAACGGCGCGGCGAACTTGTTTCTCGCACGGAGATTCTGCTCCGCGTGAACTACATGGCTTCAATCACATGGGCGAGTTTCAGCCTGATTCTCATGCTGGCCTATCCGTTTGATGGCCAGTTATTGAGTCCTTTCGTCGCGCTGGCTGCCCTGCCATACTTCGTCTCTATGGCGAGTGATCTCAAATACTGCGGCTACAAGCGCACTGATGTTTTGCGTATCTATGGATTTAACTTGATTTTGCTGCCTGTCAACCTCGCTGGCGTCTTGAAATCACTCCAGCAAGCGCTCACCAGTAAAAAGATACCCTTTGCCCGCACGCCGAAGGTCAAAAACCGCACAGTTTCACCGCTCATCTATATCATCATACCCTTGTTGATTGTCGCTTTCTCGGTGTTTTCCTTCTGGCGAGATGAGCAAGCCCATAACTGGGTGAATGCCGCCTTTGAGTGTTTTAACGCTCTCACAGCCTCGTGGGCTATCGTCGCCTATATCGGTATAGGCCATGCGCTGGCTGATATATGGCATGGCTTGATAGACTGGCTCTATGTCGAGGTACCTCCCAAGAAATCCGTGGTGGCCGATGATGCGCAACTGGCTCTTGATTGGAGAGCGGTTCTCTATCATGGCAATGCCAAAGAGCGGGTTCCGCTGCGCGCCCTGCATTCTGTCTCAGGAACGTACCAGGCTGTGATTTTACCAGAAGCCGACGTAAGCTCGCTTTCTACCAGGAAGATGCGTGTGGAGACTGGATTGCGGGATGCCAGCATGAGTCAGACAGGAGATATGCACTACCATGAGTAAGCCAGGCGCAACCAACGAGCACTATGCGGGCGAACCACGGCGGAGGCTATCACCCTGGCGAGTAATGCTGGCCATCTTCATTCTCATCTGCCTGCCTACCGGGACCGTTTTCGCCCTGCAAGAATGGCGCGCGAGTCAGCCAACCATCTCTAACAAGCCGTGGTTTGCGAGCTATGTCGATGTTGCTGCCACGCCTACCTTTGCTTTTGAACAATTGGGGACGACCTCCAGGCGCGATGCCGTCCTGGCCTTCGTGGTCTCATCACCGCAGGATGCATGTACTCCTTCGTGGGGAGGCGCGTATACATTGAGCCAGGCTACCGGCTCACTGGATCTCGACCGGCGAATCGCGCGCTTACAGCAGGAGGGTGGCAGCGTGGCTGTGTCCTTCGGAGGTCAGAAGAACCAGGAGCTTGCAGTCGATTGTACTGATCCAGGCCAGCTTTTCCAGGCCTATCAAGCGGTGGTCGATCAATATAACATCAACACTATTGATCTTGACCTTGAAGGATCAGGCTTGACTGATGCGACCGCAGCCAGCAGGCGAGCCGTTGCTATTGCTCAGCTCCAATCGCAGCGACGAGCGGCAGGGAAGCAGTTTGCGGTATGGGTGACGCTGCCTGTGACGCCGCAGGGGTTAGATGAGGATGGTACGAACGCGGTGAGTCAATTACTGATGCATCATGTGGACCTGGCAGGGATCAACATCTTGACCATGGATTATGGCTCTGGCCAGGTTAAGGGCGTTACTATGGCCAGTGTCTCGGAGAATGCCCTGACGCAAACAGAGCGTCAACTTGGCATTTTGTATCAGCGAGCAGGGATACACTTGAATGATGCCACGCTCTGGATGAAGATGGGGGCAACCCCTATGATCGGACAAAACGATACGCCAGACGAAGTATTTACCCTTGCTGATGCTGGAGCGTTAAACCAGTTTGCCCTTTCTCATAAGCTGGGACGCATGTCGATGTGGTCAGCTAACCGGGATATCGCCTGTAGCGCTAATTACGCGTTTACGCAAGTTGTCTCTGATGCCTGTAGTGGTTTGCCGCAGAGTGCGTATGATTTTGCGAATCGTCTTGGCGCTGGTTTTGATGGCAGTATTCTCCTGAGCGCTGGCCTGATAACGACGGCGGACGCTACCTCAAAACTGGTTCAGCAGCCAGATGATCCAGCCACCAGTCCATACCAGATCTGGTCCCCCACAGGAGCTTATCTGAAAGGAACCAAAGTTGTCTGGCATCACAATGTCTACCAGGCAAAATGGTGGACGCAAGGGGATGTGCCGGATAATCCAGTTTTACAGCCGTGGCAGACGCCCTGGGAGTTGATCGGTCCGGTCTTGCCGGGTGAGAAGCCGATTCCACAGCCGACTTTACCCCCTGGCACCTATCCTGACTGGTCCGGCACGGCTGTTTATAACACTGGCGACCGCGTTCTCTTCAACGGGGTACCGTACCAGGCCAAGTGGTGGAATAAGGGGCAGAGTCCAGCCGCCGCCACATCAGATCCCGATAATTCCCCGTGGGTGCCGCTGACCCAGGATCAGATTAACGATATCGTCGCGCATCTGAAGTGTACGACGAATTGTAAGAAATAGCGCACCAGCGCATACGAGGCAGGATGTTCAGCGTGAATGAACATCCTGCCTCGTTCTATCTGCTCATTTGTAACCATGGTCTGGACCATGGTTAAGACCATGAAGAGGGCTGGTTCTTCCTGCATCCGTTGCCAAAGCAGAGGAGGGAGCAGGATGGCTCTCCAGACTGGTTGGCACTGCGCCATGGCCTCTTCTCATTCTCTATCAAGCCAGTTTTTGTCGCCCTCCCGGATATCGCGCAATTGGAGCAAAAGCGGGAAGAAGCGCGGATCGTCGATCTCGGCTGCCGCTTTCATCAGCATTATGCCAGAAGATACCGGTGGATATAGCCCAAATTGTACCATGATGTTACTGCGTTCTTCTCCTCGCGTTCTCTCAAATAGAAATACGTTACTTAGTAGAGAGACCTGTTATTTGTCCGTGACTGACCTCTTGTCGTCGCTCTGGTTGCGCAGTTTGCCGGAGCGGGGAAGAGGAGCCTGAAATGTAGGGACAAGCCTGGAGACACAGGTCAGTAGGAGGACATCGCATGAAAATCATGGTGGCGGATGATGACCGCGACATGGTTGATATGCTCAGTTACTGGCTCAAGGGGCACGGGTACGATGTTGTACGAGCGTTTGATGGAGAACAGGCTATCAAACGTTGGCGTGAAACGTTGCCAGACCTCGTGATTCTTGACGTGCAGATGCCGAAACTGGATGGTTTCGAGGTCTGCCGCCAGATGCGCAGTGAAACCAATTCAATGGTCTTGATTCTTACCGCACATGATCGTGAGGATGATGAGATACGTGGTTTGGAGATGGGGGCGGACGATTATTTGCGTAAACCTTTTAGTCCACGGCAGCTTCTTGCTCGTATCAAGGCAGTCATGCGTCGTTCGTCGAATGCCAGAGGGGCGGCCAATTCGTCGTCGGTGAGCGCCGGCCCGGTGACGCTGGATGCTATGCGTCACGAGGTCACCCGCGATGGGGTGAAAGTGCGCCTTACGCCCACCGAGAGTCGCCTGCTGCACCTGCTGATTACTCATACCGGCCAGGTTTTGACGACAGATATGATCATTGAGCGCGTCTGGGGCTACGATGAAGCCGGCGATTCGGGCCTGGTCAAGACACATATTCGCCATCTGCGCCAGAAGGTTGAGCCCGATGCGAATAGCCCTCAGTATATTATGACTGTGCCGGGAGTTGGCTATACCTTCACTACTCCTGTCAGCATCGAGTCGTAATCTTATTTTGGACAAAAAAGAAACGGGAAAGAGAGTCTGTTGAGCTTTCAACAGGCTCTCTTTTTTGCCGTCCCTTCTCCAGCGAGGCGCCTTGTGGCACCAGACACTTCCAGGAACATTTGATTGCCGTTCCTGGCCTCCGCTAAAAAGCTCGTTGATCTTGATATGAATTGATATGTGTAAATAAATATTTACCCTCCTCTCCCTATATTCTGTATAGCGTATCTTCACTGTTTGTTTGCTTGCGGAATGTCCTTTGCAGAAAGCGCTTTTGAACAACGCGCGGGATGAGAGCCGCCCTGATCAGGCTCTCATGGCTTGCTCAAGTGCGCTCTCAGGAAGGAGTATGATTGTGCATCGATTATTCTTTCGTTATCGCGCTGGCCTGGTTGCCGCTTTACAATGTGCGCTGCTGGGGCTGGTTTTATTGACTATGTGCGGATCATATTCTCTTTCTGCGGGCCTGGCCGATACCAGCGCGCGAACGGGCACGCTGGCGAGCGGCGACCGGATAACTGTTGGCGTCTGGATAGCCAACCGCGATCTTGCGGGAGAGCAAAAGCTGCTGGATGCGCTCTCACGTCCTGGCGGATCTGCCTATCATCGCTGGCTCTCGTCGACCGACTTCCAGACGCGTTTCGGACCCACGGCTGCCGCTATTTCCGCAGTGCGCCGCTTTTTGACGGCTGCCCATCTGCGTGTGCTGCCTGCGTCGAGTTCTAATCTCGTGCTGGCCAGTGGTACTGTTTCCCAGGTCGAGCACGCATTTCGCACCGCAATCAACGTGAGTGGTCGCTATTACAGTCCGTCCAGGACACCGAGTATGCCCACCGCTCTCGCTCCGCTCGTTACCGGCGTCTTCGGTCTGACCAATCAACCGCTGGCGCAGGCGAATAATATCCCGACCAGGAAGAATAAGGAGCCTGATGCGGCAGGAGCTGCTTACGGCGGTGGTGTGGGCGGCAGTGGCCTTACCCCTGCGCAGATCGCAGGCATTTACCATGCCACTCCTCTCTATCTCCAGGGCAATCGCGGTCAGGGGACGACGCTGGCCCTGTTTGAACATTCTGGCTACACCGACAGCGATATACGCGTCTACGAAGATACCTATCATCTGCCTCATGTGCCGCTCTTTGATATGCCAGTTCTGGGCGGACCAGCCGATCATAGCGCCGCCGCCGAGGTTGAGATGGATATCGAATTACAGATTGCCATGGCCCCTGGCGCGCGTCGTCTGCTGGTCTACAACGCGCCCAACAATGGCCTGGGTTCCATCATGGAGTATGATCGTATCGCGCAGGATAACCTGGCCGATGCCATCAGTACCAGCTGGAGCGTCTGCGAGTATTTGAGGGATAATGCCTTCTTGCAGACGGAAAATCAGATTTTCCTGCGCATGGCGCTCCAGGGGCAGAGTATCTTCGCTTCCTCCGGCGACGCCGGCGCCTATGATTGTGCTCATCAGACCCTGCCGCTGATCCCGCCCACCGGGCAGGAACGCCAGGTCACTGATCCGGGCGGTCAACCGTATATTACCTCGGTTGGCGGGACTTCGTTCCAGGGGGTGAGCAGTACGCCTCTCTTCGATCCAGGCAGCAGGCAGCATCCCGCTTATCCTGGCCAGCAGGCCGAGAAACCCTGGTCGCGCATTTGCTTTGTGGCCTTCTGTGGCGGCGCGAGTGGTGGAGGAATCAGTCGGACCTGGGCAGAGCCAGACTACGCGCGTGATCCGCTGAGCGGGCAGTATGACGCGGGCATTGTTGGCCAGTATTCGCGTACCGGCACCTACTGTCAGCAACAGCCCGGCGTGCTCTGCCGCGAAGTCCCGGATGTCTCGCTCAACGCCGACCCTTATACCGGCTATTCCATCTATTGCACCGATCCCGGCGACTCCTCCTGTGCAAAGACCGGCTGGCTGGGCGAAGGAGGCACGTCTGCTTCCGCGCCTCTCTGGGCAGGCATTGCGGCCCTGGCTATTCGCCAGCAGCAAAACCAGCGCGTGGGGCTGCTCAACTACATTCTCTACGCTCTCGCCGCGCCCGGTGGCTACGCACATCAATTTCATGACATCATTTCGCCAATCAGCAATGGCCTGCCGTTTCAGAATGCCTTCAGACAGGTCATTGCCGGTTATACCGCCACGCGCCATTACGACCTGATCACCGGTATCGGTACCCCCGATATCGCGCAACTCGTGGCAGGTATTGCCCTCCAGCCTGTGCCTGGAAAAGGCTGAGTTCCGGTTTCCTACATGAGTCCTCCCCAACTTTTCTGAGGCGGCCCCAACCGTGTTACGCCCCCTTCTTTGGATGAGGTTTGGCGAGCGAGCAGCGCTCGCCAAACCTCATCCTTTCCCCTGGGTGGGGAGGGGAAACGCGCCTTGCGGTGCTGGGAAAATTGGGGAGGACTGATATTTTATGCCTGGGGTGGGGCACGATAAAAATCAGGGAAGAGTCATAGCAGGGGTAACACTTCATAACGGGAACGTTGAAACCTTAACCATACCTTAACATCCCCGCGCATCGTTTTTTTTCTGTTGGAGCGTATACTACGGAAAGTGTCATAACCCTGGATTGAGCTATTTCAGGATCTCAAGAAAGGCTACAGATGAGTAAAATTCAGCCTCCAGCCCCCGCTGAATCTCTCGCGCACACCCGCGTGCTTTGCTCCTGCGTGCCGGCAGGCTCCTCTGCCCTGGCCGCTTGCTCCACGGGTGGAGCGTCAGAGACAGAAATGGTTCCTCTCGCCTCTGAACTGGACCAGCGGCTCCAGCAGACGCTGCGGGACCATTTTCCGCGTTCTACGCCGTTTAGTCTGCTTTTGCTGCATATCACGCAATTTGAGCAGGTGCAGATGTCGTCCGCCGCGCTGATTGTGCCGCAGCGCGTAAGTTGTCACGCGCCCGCGAGTTTCCTGGCCCAGGTGCTTCATCCAGTACGCCGCACCCTGCGCGCGCATGATCGCCTGCTGGTTGACGAAGGCGGCAGCGGCATGGCTTTTCTCTTCCCCCAGGTGGACCGGGTAGGGATTGAGCGTATTCTTGAGCGTGTCGCCCACAGCATCAGCCTTTTGCAGGCTGAAACAGTCGTCCCGCCGTTGCGCCAGCAGACCGAAATCGTCCTGGGTGCCGGCTCCTATCCTGAGTCCGCCACTTCACTGTCTGATCTGCTGTGGCAAAGCGGCAAAGTTCGCCAGCGCATCGTCTTCCGGCCAGCGGTCTTGCCAGAGCTGACCCCCGTCCGCGAGGTCAGCACGCGCGCTCATAGCAGCTCCCGGCGTCAGCAGGCGCAAGAAGACCAGGCGCAGGGAGCGCGTTTGCCGGGCATCCCCTTCATGCAGATTCCCAGTCGTTTGCCCACGCGTCTCAAACAACTGGTGCCTCATGCCCTGGCTCTGGAACTGCGTTGCGCGCCCGTGGGACGCGACCACAATCGTCTCACCGTCGCTATGGCCAACCCGACCGACGCGCGGGCCATCTATCACCTGCGCGAGGCAACCGGCATGGCCATTTTCCCGGTCTCCTGCGAGAGTTCCGCCTTAGAGACATTATTAGCAAGCAACTGGTAATGAATATCCTACCAGAGAGGCATTAAATTTAACCAAATCATAACTCAAACTCTACCAAAAAGTGTGTCAATATTGGTTACTATAACATGCGATGAGACAAGTACATGTATCATTCAGATACCGCACGTTATCGCTTGTCACGACTATTGAGCGCACTTATCTAGATTCGAGGAGAAACAAACCATGGCGATGCAGGTTATTCAGGACGATATCCTTTTGACTTTCAAAGAGGCGATGGGTTATTTGCGGGTCAGCCGTTCGACGCTCTATCGCTTGATGTGGTCGGGTCAATTGACCGGGCACAAGGTCGGTAGCACCTGGCGCTTTTATCGCGAAGATCTGCGCGCCTGCGTTGGACGCGAAGTTTCCATGAGCGCTTCCCCCTCCGGCGTGGCCGCCAACTAGGCCAACCTCTCCTATCTATATCTATGTATCTATAATAACAAATGCACATATCCACCCGGCGAGAGTTTACCGCCGGGTGGATATGTGCATTTGTCGGTTGGCTGTCCGCGCAAGAAGACGTGATCTCTGCGGCCTCCTGCTGGAGAAGCCGCAGGCAATGAGAAGCTGGCTGAAGCGGTAGATCGATCCGCCAGAACATGCTGAAATTAGCGCAACGACGGGTTATGCAGTTCTGGACTGCTGGCCAGGTCTTCCTCAAACGCGGACGCGTGGCGTTCAAACTCTGTTTCCAGATCTTGCAGGACTTTCTGCTCGGCCTCGGTGAACGAGAGGCATTGCTTGCGGGCGTATTCGACCACGCGGTTCAGGTAAGTATTGGCGATGCGCTCGCGCTGCCATTTGAGCTCGGGCATGGGTACCAGGCAGATGAGCGAAACGGGATAAAAATCGCTGTCCAGCATCCCGACGGCCAGCAGGTGGGCATACTCGCCGACGGCGCGGGGAATGGCCGGATGAGCGACAAGATCATCCTGGGTACTGGAAACGATCAGCACGCCGGCCAGGCGTCCACCGCGCATGACGGGAGCGGCGCAGGAGCTATGTTCATGCTCATCCAGACCAATAGGATGGCGCGCCTCTTCGTCTTTGCGACTCCAGGTATAAACGCGCTGTAACATGGCGGCGGTCCCGGCCAGGGTTGTGCTGCCGAGATAGGCTTTGAAATCGAGGGCGAAGGGCCAGGGAGACTGCCCGCGCATTTCGGCCTCGTAGAGCGAATGAATGGTGCCATCCTCGCGCGGCGGCATCAGGCGCGCGTAGGTCAGCGCCATGCCTTTGCGGTCGGGATCGAGATGCAGCAGGGCATATTCAAAGATGGTTTCCACAATATGCCAGCGTCGACTGGCATCGTCAACGGTGATCGCGGCCTGCTCCATTACGCGCCGATAGATTTCCCTGGGCACGTCCCAGTGGGCGGACGACTGCGGCGTGCCCCGCGCGGACATGGCGATGCCTGGGACGGACGCCGGAAAGCTCTGCGCCTGGTAAGAGCGCGGAAGTACCTCCAGGAGTCTGTGCATATGGCTGGCGCGCGGCTCGGAGGTGCCATTGATCCAGCGATAGATGGTATTATCGCTCACCCCGATTTCCCTGGCCAGGCGCTGGATTTCGCTGCGATCATTTTTCAGCAAAAAACTCAACAGGGTGGCGAAAGGTTTTGTGCCCCCTGTGGCTAAAGGAGTATTTTCAGATGTATCGTCGTTTTCTTCGGTTGTCTGCGGAACCAGTCCAGGCACGCGCCTGATCTCCTGACTGAGCATTTCTGCAGCGTACTCTCTCTGGCTGTTCGCCAGGCTGCGTGACTGGCCCTGTTGCCGGCTATTTTTGCTTTTGTCCATACCCGCTTTCCTTTACCCCTCCAAATACGCTCCAATGTACTGATAATGATCAATCAGTGTACGTCTGGACGGCTGCTTTCCAGATTATAACATACTTTTTTGCTTTTTACATGCTTTGTACCTTCATGAGGAATGGACTCTCTTCATCTTGCGGAAAAGACGAACCGTGCGTACATTCGCTATTACCTGTTACACAGGAATACCCAGGGGAGAGAAGACCCGACCGGGCGGAGCCTCTAACATTTCTCAACAAGAAGCGAGAATTGCAACGTAAAAAGCATGGCAAAGTGCAGAACTGTCATACATTCATGTATACTTCCAGTCCTACATTGTCGTTACTTTAGTAATCCATATGTTGTAATTTCGTGCGAAAAGATGCTATACTTTCTCTATATCTCACCGTTTCTCGCGTTTACTCTTGCTCGGTGGGCCTGGGAAGCGGTTTCTGGAGATATATTCACAGGAGACGAGAGCATTTCGATGGTCTTGTAGGTGTGCAAGGGGATGGTGTGCCCCGGGGGCATTCCCCGGGGTGACCGCTATGAGCGTGTAGACGAGCATGGCAGGGGGATAAGGGATACGAGAACAAGCGAACTTGCCCGCAGGTGTGCAGGTGGGAATCAAAGTCGAGACCAGCAGAGATGCCACTCATTGATGAGAGGACTTGTAGTAGGAGCTTCAAGGTATTCCTGAGAAGCTATTCCCGATGTAAGGTGGGAGCAGGACAACAAAAGAGAGGCGGCACAAACATGGCGATTGAGAATCCTGTGTACGGAAATGAGTGTGGCTTGCCATTGAATGCCATTGAATGGCTGGTAACACATCATCGAAGTAAGCTTGTAGAGCGCGAAGAGATGATCCAGGATTTGCACCTTGAGAAGGGGAGCCGCATTGTGGACGCGGGCTGCGGGCCTGGTCTGTGGACTCCGCTGCTGGCGCGGGCTGTTGGTCCGCGCGGGCATATCATGGGCGTTGATCTTTCCGCTGAGGCTCTGGTGACGGCCAGGTTGAGAAGTCAGGGAGAGTGGTATGAGCATCAGATCTCGTACAAGCAGGGTTCCATGGAACACTTGCCAGTTTCCCCTGGTTCGATCCATACCATTTTCAGTGCGAATGTCAGCCAGTATCTCCCGGACCCGGTTGGGACTTTTGCGGCGCTTGGGCAGTTTCTCCTTCCCGGTGGGCGACTGGCCATTAAAGATATAGATTTCGGCACCATGCATTTTTCATGTGTTGACCCGGAACTCCAGGCGCGGGTATTTCAGGCTCGCGCGGATTGGGAGCAGCAGCGTTTGTTGGAAGATGGCTATCTTTTTGAAGATAGCTGGGTAGGCTCCAAACTGGCTGGCTATCTTCTGGAAGCTGGCTACAAAGATGTGCAGGAAAAAAAGTACCGTATCAGGCGTGCCGCTCCACTTGAGGCCAATTTTCGTGCTTATCTCCAGGGCATCGCCGATTGGTTTGTCTGCGAAGGAGCACCTTTTTTGTCTCCTATTGACAAACAGCGCTGGCTGAACTGTTTTGAGGAAGGCGAGACCTGCGTTTTTGATCAGGCCGCCTTTGTCTACGAGGAGACTGAATATATGGTGACGGGCATCTGGCCGACCAGCCCTGCGCGTACCCATATGGATATGCACGTGGCTTTGCTGGAAACCCTCCATGCCGGTTGCTAAGCAACCAGCATTTTTGTTTGCTCAGGTATTGTTTTAAGGCTCACCTGGTTTTGCCGCATCAGGGCAGAACATGTGACGCCTTTCTCTCAGGAGAGAGAACGAACTGGCATGGCAGGTTTGCCCGCCATGCCAGTTCGTTCCCTCTTGCGCAGAGCGCTTACATCGGGTAGTCAGCAAAAACGCCGGCCAGCAGCCCGGGTGCGAGGTGTGACCTGTGCGCAGCCGACATGACAAATGCGCGTTAAAATAAAGATGAGTGTTCGCCCGGGCGCTTTAATGGACCTGGCTCAGGGTGTCGGCGATCAGGGCGATGGCGGATTCGCCAACGATGGATTGCAGCTCAACGTGCAGGCGTCCCATGTGCTCCATGCGGGCCGAAATAAAGTCATGTTTGGCGGTGCCATAGGCAAAATCGCCCATGCCGCGCTGAGCCGCCTGATATTCCGCGCTGATTTGCTCTAAGAGTCGTGCTACTTCGCTTCTGTGCTCACTCACCTTCTGCATGCTGTTTCTCCTTTGAGTGTTCGCTCGCAACTATAGCCAGAGCAATGCCCATTGTCCTTACGAGTACGCTAAAGACGAACAAAATACCGTGAATATGTATTACAATGTTGGTAACATGTTTGCACAACTTTTACAGGATACATACATAGTATGCATGATTATGAATATCGTTGTCCAGTGTTTTCCCCCTTTTTTTGCTCCGATCTGGCATTTGCGCACAATTTTTACCTCTTTTTAATATCTATGATACCTGCGATCTGAAGGTGTACCTCGTGAGTGGCGTTCGATACAAGCAAGCAGCAATATGCTCCCTTTTTTGCGGAAAATGTGTACTGGTCAGAAATGCGTATGGCAGAACCTACGTATGTTACCGGCATGACTCTTGACAGGAGCAGGCCAATATTTGAAAATATGACCAAATAGAAGGAGGTTTACAGATGGATGCCTTGTGGAAAACTGCGCTCTGGCAACAGTTTGGCGCGGCTATCGATATGCTTGAAAACGCTCTGCTCGCCTGTCCTGACACCCACTGGCGCGGACGCCTGTGGAGCAACGTTGCGGATGATGCGCCACCATCGGAGGCCGCCGAGTTCTGGTATATTACCTACCATACTCTTTTCTGGCTTGATCTGTATCTCACCGGTTCGCGCGAGGGTTTTGTTCCGCCCGCGCCTTTTACCCTGAGTGAGCTTGACCCGGCAGGCGCTTTGCCTGAGCGGCCCTATACCAGGGAGGAACTTCAGACCTATCTGAGATATCTGCGCAAGAAATGTCAGACGACAATTGCCGGTCTGTCAGATGAGATGGCGCGTCGAGATGTCTCTTTCCGGTGGCTCGGAAACAGGTCGATGAGCTTTTTTGAGCTTTGCCTCTATACTATGCGCCATGTGCAGGAACACGGCGCCCAGTTAAGCATGTTTCTCGGCCAGAGCAATATCCATGCAGACGATGACTGGGTGGCCCAGGCGAAAACTATTTGATGAGTGAAGGGCGCCTCGTTGACAACGAGA
Organism: Ktedonobacteraceae bacterium; assembly: GCA_035546055.1. GTDB lineage: Bacteria > Chloroflexota > Ktedonobacteria > Ktedonobacterales > Ktedonobacteraceae > Paraktedonobacter. Next base: position 12,379 of record DASZXF010000114.1, on the reverse strand, counting down.
CGCCCTTCACTCATCATATGCCGCTCCTAGTTGCGCAGCGGTTTGCCGGTCATGAGAATGGACTGCATCCTCTCCTGCGTTTTTTCCATGCCGCAGAGTTTGAGGAAGGCTTCGCGCTCCAGGTCGAGTACCTGCTGCTCGGTGACTGGCGTGATCGGCGAACATTCGCCGCCGGTAAGGACGCGGGCGAGTTCGCGGCCTATTACGGCGTCGTGCTGGCTGATGGCGCCGACCTGGAGCATGTTGTCAACCTGTTGCTCCAGAACCATACGCGCGCCTGAGCCGGGCAGAAGGAGCATGGCTGGCTTTGGCGGCTGCCACTGACCGGCTTCGCGGGCTTCGGCCAGGCGGATGGCGTCGGCTTTGGCATCGCGCAGGAGCAGGTCGCGGTTGACCGTCACGGCGTCGCTTTTGCGCAGGAAGCGCAGACTTTGTGCCTCCGCTGCGCTGGTGGAGACGGTGGCGGCGGCGATGATCTCAAAGGCCTTGCGCGCTGGCGCGAAGGGGCCGCCGGTTTTACGCGCCAGTTGGCTCTCCAGGCTGGCCCCGTGGCGCAGGAGCAGTTCTTTGCAACCGCCGCCAGCGGGGATCAGACCCACGCCGACCTCGACCAGGCCCATGTAGGTTTCAGCGTGAGCGCGCACGTGCTGGCCATGCATGACGATTTCAGCGCCGCCTCCCAGCGCTCGCCCGGATGGCGCGACGACGACGGGAATACTGCTGTACTTGAGCAGTTGATGCACCTGCTGAAGTCCGCTGATGGCCTCTTCGATCATCTGCCATTCGCCCTGACGCGCACCCATCAGCACCAGGAAGACATTTGCTCCGGCTGAGAAGTCGGGGGCATCGTTGTTAATGACAATGGCCCGGAAGCGCTTTGGCCCTTCCTCGACGGCGTAGCGCATCATCTCGGTGATGTTCTGGTCAATCGAATTGGCCTTGGAGTGAAACTCCACGCAGGCCACGCCATCGCCGAGGTCGAGCAGCGAGGCCGAGTCGTTTTCTTTGACGACTTTGCCGTCAGCTCTGCTGGCTCTGGCGGCGGCCAGGGAGACCGCGCCTCTGGGTGCCGGCACCGGCTGATAGGTGTCGGTGTGGAAATCAAAGTACTGGCGCTGGCCGGCTGGACCGATGTAGAAGGTGCCCTGACCCTTATCGCGCACGCGCTGAACCAGTTCGGGTAACTGCGCACCCTCTCCGCGCGCCTGCACAACCTTCTCCAGAAGCTCCGGCTGCTGCAAAAGCACATCCCAGACCTCGAAGCTGCCCATCTCGAAGTTAAAGCCCCAGCGCATAGCCTCGTCTACCGCTACGATGTTCTCGGCGATAGAGGGAGCCAGGGTGGCCGCGTAGAACAGCGAGTCGGCGGTAGTTTCGCGGGCAAGCTGACTGGCGCGATCATCGCCGTTGAGCACGGTCAGCATTTTTTGCCCTGGATCATCAACATTGCGCGCTTTGCCCAGCGAGTCGAAGCGATATTTCTGCTGCGGCTCGTACTCCATGGTCTTGAAATTCAATTCCAGGATAGTTGACGAGCCATCGGCGTTTTTGACCTTTTTGTAGAAGCCCTGGCCGGTTTTATCGCCCAGCCAGCCGTGTTTGAGCATCTCGCGTATGATCTCGGGCACGCGGAAAGTGGCGCGTGCGGGATCGTCAGGCGCGTTCTCATAGAGGTTATCGGCCACGTGAACCAGCGTATCCAGGCCGGAAAGATCGCCGGTGCGGAAGACCGCCGAGCGCGGACGCCCCATGGCGGATCCAAGAATGGCATCCACCTCCCCGGCGCTGTAGCCTTCGCTGAGCGCGCGTTGAATGGTCGAGAGAAAGCCATAGACGCCGATGCGGTTGCCGACAAAGTTGGGCGTGTCCTTGCCAATCACCACGCCCTTGCCCAGCACCTCTGTACCGAACTCCTGCATAAAGCGCAGCAGTTCTGGCGCGGTATCTGTGTCCGGCACCAGTTCAAGCAGACGCATATAGCGCACTGGATTGAAGAAGTGCGTAATCAGGAAATTGCGCCGGAATTGTTCGCTGCGCCCTGCGGTCAGCAGATGCGCGGGCAGACCGGAGGTGTTGGAACTGACAATGGTGCCGGGACGCAGCACCGTTTCGATCCGGGCGTAAAGCTGATGCTTGATGTCCAGGCGTTCTACCACGGCCTCAACAATCCAGTCCACCTGAGCCAGGTCGGCCAGGTTGTCCTCGATATTGCCGACCGTGACCAGGGCGGCGGCTTTTGGCGTGTAGAACGCGGCTGGTTTTGCCTTCAGGGCTTTCTCCAGGCCGGTGCGCGCGATTTTATTGCGATCATTGCCCGCGTCAGCCGGCACGATGTCCAGCAGCAGGCAGGGAATGCCGACATTGGCCAGGTGGGCGGCGATGGCGGCTCCCATCACACCCGCGCCCAGCACAGCGGCTTTGCGAATCTGGTAGTTCATGCCTTACGCCATCCTCTCGATGATCGTAGCCACGCCCTGTCCACCGCCGACGCACAGTGTCGCCATGCCCAGCCGCTTATCCGCCGTTTGCAGATCGTTGAGCAGGGTGGCGATCAGGCGCGTGCCGGTGCAGCCCAGCGGATGACCGAGGGCAATCGCGCCGCCATGCGGATTCAGCTTCTCCTCGTCGATGCCCAGCGATTGTACCACGGCCAGCGATTGCGCCGCGAAGGCTTCGTTCAACTCGATGATGTCGATATCGCTTAGCTGGAGATTCGCGCGCTGCAGCGCCTTCTTGACCGCCGGGACCGGACCGATGCCCATGATATCAGGACGCACACCGGCAACCGCCATCGTCACCACGCGGGCCAGCGGCGTGATTCCCAGTTCCCTGGCTTTCTCAGCCGACATCACCACCACAGCCGAAGCGCCATCATTGAGCGGACTGGAGTTGCCGGCGGTGACGGTGCCGCCTTTGATAAAGGCCGGTTCCAGGCTGGCCAGCCTCTCCAGCGAGGTATCGCGGCGCGGTCCCTCATCGGTATCCATCACACGGCCATCGGGCAGCGTCACGGGCACAATTTCGCGTTTGAAATGGCCGGCATCGATGGCCGCGATGGCGCGCTGATGGCTGCGCAGGGCAAAGGCATCCTGCGCCTCGCGACTGATCTTATGCTCGCGCGCCAGATTCTCGGCGGTCATGCCCATCGGAATATAGCTGGCCAGACCGTACTCCAGCTCGCAGGGAGGATAGGGAGAGCTATATGTCTCGCCCTCGCGTGTGGGGAAGAGGCGAGGATTCATGCTGGGATTAAAACCGCCCATTGGCACGCGCGACATGCTCTCAATGCCGCCCGCCATCACCACATCGCCCAGGCCCAGCATGATGTTCTGCGCGGCCATATTAAACGCCTGCAGGCTGGAGGCGCAGAAACGGTTGACGGTCACGCCGCCCACCGTCTCCGGCAGTCCCGCCAGCGCCACTACCAGGCGAGCCAGGTTAAAGCCCTGCTCGCCTTCGGGGAAAGCGCAGCCCAGAATCAGATCTTCAATCAGCGAGCGGTCCAACTGCGGCACACGCTCAAGCGCGCCCTTGACCGCAATCGCGGCCAGGTCGTCCGCGCGCACATCTTTTAACACCCCTTTATTCGCGCGCCCAATGGGAGTACGCACCGCGCTGACAATAACGGCCTCTGCCATGATCTTTGCTCCTTTGCTTTTTCAACCATTCCTATATTTACAGCGGGTAGCCCTGTTTTTCGACGATCAACCCGGCCAGTTCGCGCTGCAGGGCCACGCCATTGAGCGTGTAATCGCCGACATATGCACGCACGCGCGCCAGTTCTTTCTCAGCTTTGCCAGGCTCGTTATTGGTCATAATCAACTGGTCGAGATTCAGGCGAATGCGCGAGAAAGCCAGCCAGGTCGCCAGTTGCGCCAGTTGCACATGCACCGCGCTATTCTCATCGCCACGGCGCACCGCCTGAGTCGCGCGGGCCAGCGCGCTGTCCACGCCGTAAATCTCGATCAGCAGATTGGCCAGGTATTCGATAAACTCTTCCTCATTCTCCAGCGCCTGCATATACTTCATCGCCACCCTGGTCGCGCTATAGGCCGTGGCGTCCTTGGCGCGTTCGAGCGCGTTGACCGCTTCGCGCAGTTCGGCGGGAATGTTCTCGCCGGCGAAATCAACCGCCTGACCGGCCTTCACACGCGCCTCAATCTCAGGGTAGCGCTCCATCAGCGGCACCTTGCCGGTCAGGGCGCGTTTGAACAGCGTGCCGGAGGCAACCAGGCGGTTAATCTCGTTGGTGCCCTCGAAGATGCGCTGAATGCGCGCGTCGCGATAAGCCTTCTCAATCGGATACTCATGCATAAAGCCGTAGCCGCCGAAGATCTGCACGCCCTCGTCTACCGCCAGGGCCAGCACTTCGCTGCCGTGAACCTTGGCCAGCGAGGCCTCGACGGTGTACTCCTCGATGGCTTTGAACGCGGCTTCGGTCGAGGTCGCGCTGCGGCGCGCATTCTCCACATTGGCGGCAGTACGGAAAACCGCGCTCTCAGCCGCGTAGGTTTCGGCAGCGACGCGCGCCAGCTTCTTCTTAATCATGCCGAACTCGTGCAGGAACTTGCCAAAGGCTTTGCGCTCGTTGGCATAAGTCGCGGCCAGTCCCAGCGCGGAACGCGAACCACCGACCGCGCCGGCGCCCAGTTTGAGGCGTCCAATATTCAGAATGTTGAAGGCGATTTTGTAGCCCTTATGAATCTCACCGAGCAGATTTTCCACCGGAACTCTGGCATCCTGGAAAATCACCTGGCGCGTAGAGGAGCCTTTAATGCCCATCTTGTTTTCCTCGGCGCCCGTCGAAACGCCCTCCCAGGCGGCTTCCACGATAAAGGCCGAGGGCTTGTTATTGCCAATGCGCGCGAAGGCCACCATGACATCAGCGAAGCCCGCGTTCGAGATCCACTGCTTGGTGCCATTGAGGAGATAATATTTGCCATCCTCGGACAGCGTAGCGGTGGTGGTCAGGCCCATGGCATCAGAACCCACGCCCGGCTCGGTCAGAGCATAGGCCGCGATCCATTCGCCGCTGGCCAGTTTGGGCAGGTATTTTGTCTTCTGCTCCTCATTGCCGTAAAAGACAATTGGTAGCGTGCCAATCGTAGTGTGTGCGCCGAAGGCCACGCTAAACGAGGCCTCGTTCAGATGGGAGGCCACCAGCGCGCTGGTCAGCAGACCCAGTTCCGCGCCGCCGTACTCCTCCGGGACATCGATGCTCAGAAGCCCCTGCTCGCCGGCCTTCTTGACCAGGCTGGGCATCAGACCCGGCTCCTGGCGGTCAATAGCCTCCACATTGGGCATGACCTCGCGCTGGACAAAAGTCGTGGCCGACTCAGCAATCCAGCGCTGTTCCTCGTCCTGCTGCTCAGGTGTAAAAATGCGCTCGGCGCTTTCGCTGACCGGTGTCGTCATAAAAGCGGTGCCGGCTTCCGTCGGTTTGCTGCTGCTTGACATATATAGTTACTCCTTTAAAAAATTCTGGTTGAAATAGGTGGTGTGACGGGTTGCGCACGGATGGACAGCGCACAGTGCGTTTGCCCATCCGCGCGGGTGGCTTATTTTTTCAGCATCTCGCGCACTTCTCGACGCAAGATTTTGCCAATCAGCGATTTGGGCAGATCATCGCGAAACTCGATGATTTTCGGCACTTTGTAGGCGGTCAGCTCGCGCTTACAATGAGCAAGAATGCTGGCGCGCAACTCATCCGAAGGACTGAAGCCCTCTTTGAGCACCAGGACAGCCACGACATTTTCACCGCGATAGTCATCCTGTACACCTACCACAGCGGCTTCCAGTACGGCCTCGTGGCTGTAGAGCACCTCTTCTACCTCGCGCGGATAGACATTAAAGCCGCTGGCGACGATCAGATCTTTGCTGCGATCAGCGATATAGAAGTAGCCTTTGTCGTCCATATAGCCCAGGTCACCGGTGCGCAGCCAGCCATCGCGGAAGATCGCGGCGGTTTCCTGCGGGCGATTCCAGTAGCCCTGCATGATATTTGGACCTTTGACCACAATCTCGCCGATTTCACCGGGAGGTAGCAGCTTGCCCGTCTCGCTGTCCATAATCGCGGCCTCGATATTGGGCAGCGGTAGACCCACGCTGCCATTGATGCAATGCTCATCCAGCGGATTGCAGTGCGTCACCGGCGCCGTCTCGCTCAGACCATAGCCCTCGACCACCTTCCCGCCGCTCATGCGCTCGAAGTCCTCCTGCACCTTCGCCGGCAGAGGCGCGGCACCGCTGATGCAGTATTTGACCGAATCGATCCGGTGATGCTGACCTTTCGCCTCGCGCATAATCGCCACGTACATCGTCGGAATGCCGGGAAACATCGTCGGGCGATAGCGCGCGATGGTTTTCACCACCTCTCTGGCGGAAAACTTGGGCAGGAGCACCATCGTCGCGGCGGCATAGATCGAGAGATTCATGCCCACCGTCATGCCATACGCGTGGAAGAAGGGTGCCACGCACAGGCCGATCTCCTCGCCATCCTGCACCCTGGGAGTCCAGTGGCGCGTTTGCAGCGCATTGGCCAGCAAGTTGCGATGCGTGAGCATAGCTCCTTTCGAGAGACCGGTTGTGCCCCCCGTGTACTGCAAAACGGCCAGTTCCCCCGCCTGAGCAGGCGCCGGCAAATTGAACAATTCTACGCCGCCTTTGGTCGGGGGCGCCAGTAAATCCGCCATATTCGACAATTGGGGGGCGTCGCGCAACTCCTGCGGGGTCAGGCGCGGCTCGGGCAGCTTCGTTTTGCGCTGGCTCAGCGGGAAGAGCAGACGCAGCGCAGGCGGCAGGAAATCGGAGACTTTCGTAATGATAATCTGCTCCAGTTCCGTCTGCGCGCGTATCGCGCGTACCACCGGGTAGTACATATCCAGCATCACCAGAACCCTGGAGCCAGAATCGGCCAGTTGATGCTGCATTTCGCGTTCAGTGTACAGGGGATTGGTAGGAACGGCCACCGCGCCCGCCAGCAGCGTCCCATAAAAGGCGATTGGATATTGCGGGATGTTCGGCAGAGCCAGGGCCACGCGGTCGCCCTTCTGCACGCCCAGGTGTTGCAGAGCCAGCGCAAAGCGCCTGGCCAGCGTCCAGAGCGCGGCATAGCTGATTTTGTGCCCGTAATAGATCAGGGCGGTCTGACCCGGATAGCGGTTGGCTGTTTGTTCCAATAACCATGGTAGAGGTTGATCGGGAATATTCAGCTGCGCCGGTACCCCCGGCTCATAGTACTTCACCCAGGGGCGGGCGGCCAATATGGAGGCATCAAGCTCCACGTGGGAATCATTCACAACTGACGAATCAGACATTTCGCGACAGCTCCTCTCTGAGCCATAACTACAAATTCAGCAAAATTCCATGTGAGTTAAAAGAAGCGGCGCCTCCTGCGCGTCATCTCCGAGCGTGCTCAAACAGCGGCAGACCAGCGGCGCGAGGAAGTTGCTCCCTGCATATCATTGCGATAACTCAAGCGAATCTGGCATCAGTCCCCGTCCACCTTAATTATAAGGTGGAGAAAATAGGAAGGAAAGGTTGCCAGCTAACACATTTTCAGGCATAATGGAGAGGTAGCTAACAAAAATTTGTCAAAGATAGGAAGTGAAGGCCATTAACAGTGCTGATTTCGCCGGACTGGTAACGCGTTTCCGCCAGCAGCGCGGGCTCTCGCAGGGTCAGCTTGCTCAAGCCACGCAGCTTTCGCGGACCTATATTTATCATCTTGAAAGTGGGATGCGCACCAATCCGTCGCCGCATGTGGTACACAGCATCGCGCGTGCGCTCGAACTGCCGAACGCCGAGCGCCAGCAGCTCTATGGCGCCTTTACCCGCCTGACCGGCCAGCAGATCGACGACAGCCCTATCGACACCACGCTGCTGGACCTCGGCCACCTGGCCGAATTGCTGGTGCTCAACAACTCCTATCCCGCCCACTCGCTGGACCGTCTCTGGTATCTGCACTCCTGGAATCAGGCCGCCCTCACCCTGTTTGAAGTTGACGAAGCGACCGCGCGCAGTCGGCGCACGCATCTGCTCGATCAGGTCTTCACCTCGCGCAGTCGTCAGCACTTCCACGGCTGGGAAAACCTGGCCCGGCGCCTGGTCAGCGATTTTCAATATAACACGCGCACCTTAACCCATCTGCCGGAATATAAAGAACTGCTCAAGCACTTGCGCGAGCGGCCCGAATTTCGGCGCATCGCCGCCGCCACCTACTCCGAAGGCAAACCCGCGCCCTCATTCGTCTTTCACGTCCAGCACAGTCAGCTCGGGCGCATGGTTCTGCGCACCGCCACCACCGTCTTCACCGGCATCAACACCTATTCCATGGTCAGCTATGTCCCTGGCGACCAGCACACTCTTGACGTTTTCCGTCAATATCACTGGCAACAGAACGAATAAAGCTTTCAGCACCTGCCAGAGCAGCCTGACGAGAAAGAAGAGTGAAACGAGCAGGTGGAGCGCGGCTGCGCTCTGGAGATGGGGCAGTTCGGCGAGCGTCGACAAAAAAACGCATGTGTCGGAGGATAGAAACGCGCAAAAAGCTCTGCTGTTGGTAAGCCAGACATATCCACATAGACAGAAATGGGGTATACTAAGAGCGGAAATATGAGAAACGTCCAACCCTGGTAAAGCAGAAACGTATAGTTTAGCGAAGAGATTACAAGCTCGTTCTTCATCATTCTTGGGAGCACAAGGGCAGGTGAAGCAGAAGAAATGAGCATACCTGTGACCTGCGGATTTGAGCGTAAGGAGAGCAGTTACGAATGGACGCCAGATTTTATAATAGCGAAGAAATAGACATCGAAAGAGTTGCGACCGACCTTGAAAATATGTTTCGCACGCAAGGTTATGAGACGCAGCAGCTTGGCAATAAAGATCAGATTATGGTGCAATTGAAAAAAGGTGGGGAGCTGGCTGCTCTGGTGGGTTTGCAAACCGCCCTGACCCTGACCATGCAGCGGACCAATGGCGGCGTTGTCGCCATGATCGGCCAGCAGAAATGGGTAGACAAAGCCGCCGTTGGCGCGGTAGGCCTGGTTGCAGCTCCCTTCATTCCCATTCTCTGGCCACTGCTGGTCACAGCGGGCGCCGGTGCCATCAAGCAGGCCACCCTGGGCAATAACGTCCTGAACACCGTGGACGGACTGGTGCGCCAGCAGGCGCCGGGCGTACAGGCTGGACCGCTGCCAGGTAGCCTGGCGCCACAGTTCCAGCAATACTGGGCGCAGCCTCCGCAGCAATACGCACCGCCGCAGTATGTCCCGCCCACGCCGGTTTATACGCCGCCGCCCGCGCCAACCTACGCGCCACCCACGCCGGTCTATACTCCGACGCCGGCCAAACCGCGCTGTCCCAGTTGCAACACTTCATATGAACCCGGCGACACCTTCTGTAGCGGTTGCGGTCGCGCCCTCACGCCGCCGAAATCGCTCTGTCCCACGTGCAAAGCCGAGCTAAAGCCCGGTGTGGCCTTCTGTCCCAAGTGCGGCGCCAACACCTTCCAGGCCACCTCATCGCAGCCCGCGAAGTCCGCGCCCACAGTCGCGCCAACCCGGCCCGCCACCCCGGTTTATACGCCGAAGCAGGAGACCCCCGTCTACACGCCGCCGAAGCCGCAGACGCCAGTCTACCGGCCTCCGACTCCCGTGTACACACCTCCAGCCAAACCCGCCGAGCCAGAGCCGTATGTGCCGCCCGTACCCAAAGAGCCGCCAGTCGTGCCGCAGCCTACCGTGACCATCGTGCCGGGTTCTACCAAACCCGCCACGCCGCCGCCCGCGCCTAAAGCGCCGCCCGTGCCCGTCTATATTCCGCCATCTCCGGTGCAGCCGCCAACCGTGGCCGCTCAGCCGCAGGCACAGACGCCGCCCGTCTCGCAGACCATCAAAGCGCGGCCCACCAGCGCCGCCAGCGCCGGCTCTAACCAGCCCTGGGGCACCCTGATCTTTACCAACGGACGCGAAGTGGTCCTCTCCGGCGAGCGCGTACTGGTCGGGCGCTCCGATCACGACCTCGGAGGAGGCGTCCAGCCGGAGGTCGATCTGGCCGCCTTTGAGCACGCCGACACCGTTTCGCGTGGTCACGCCACCATCGAACACATCGGCAGCACCTACCAGCTCACCGACCTTCACAGCACCAACTTCAGTCGCGTCAACGGCAAACGTCTCGAACCCAGCGTGCCCACGCCCATCAACGACGGCGACACCCTCCAGTTCGGGAAAATTCAGTGTACCTTTAAAAAGAGCCAGATATAGCGCAAGAAAAGAACAAGAGGATTCCGCTCTGCAGAGATTTGAGCGGAATCCTCTTGTTCTTTTCTTTTATATTGCAATTCTTCCCTTTTACTATGATCGAGGCATACTTTACCCATTTTGATTATATTGTGTTATGATAAACTTAAATAGATAGAGAAAAGAGGGTCAGGTTTATGGAGTTATTACCGACACTAACTATCGTGGATTTGAAGGCTGGGGCTCGAAAATTTGCTTATGAACTGGACGGACAGCCTATTCCAGAGCCTTTTGAGACAAGAAATGATGGCAAGTCGATTGGAACATACGTTGAACAGGCTTTTCGTCATTATCTGGCTGAGAAATATACTTTCACCCAGGGTAATTCGGCATCGGGCATTGATTTTCCAGATATAGGGGTGGATGTTAAAACAACCTCGACAAAACAGCCTCAGTCGTCGTGCCCTTTTAGTAATGCAACTCAAAAAGTGTACGGATTGGGCTATCACATCCTTATTTTTGAATATGAGAAAAGTGATGACCGGAATGCTTCTATGGCACATCTGCATGTACGAAACGTCGTTTTTCTTGAAAAGGAAAGAACGGCTGATTATCAAACAACCGTAGGAATCCTGGGGATTCTTCAACGCAATGGTAACAGGGATGATATAGAGGCTTTTTTGGAAGAGCGTAATTTGCCTCTTGATGAGGTTGGGCGAAGAACGCTGGCCGAACGAATTATAAATGAACCACCAAAACCTGGATACCTTACTATTTCTAATGCGCTACAATGGAGATTACAATATACAAGAGCGATTACCCTGGCAGTAAATGGTGATACAGAAGGAGTTGAAAGCCTCTATGGTTGAAGATTTGGGCGATTTTCAAACCCCGCTCGCGCTGGTAGAAGATGTGCTGCATTGCCTGACGCAGACCGGCCAACAGTGGACCAGAGCGCTTGAGCCGACCTGTGGACGTGGGAATTTTATCGAAGGCCTTTTAAAATCGAAAATTGCTCCCCAGGAAATCCGAGGTATAGAGATACAGAACCATTATGTGCAACATGCTCAAGGTGTTGTTGCCCAGGCAAAAGTTATGGCTACTATTAATCAGGCGAATCTTTTTGATATGGATCTACGCCGTGATCTTGTGTGGGATACTCCCGGTTCATTACTCGTCATAGGTAATCCTCCATGGATTACAAATGCGCAACTTGGGATACTGAAAAGCAATAATATACCTGTCAAAAGCAATTTTAAGGGTTTTAAAGGGCTTGAGGCAGTTTTAGGAAGGGCGAATTTTGATATTGCTGAATTTATTTTACTGAAATTGATTACAGAACTGGTGGATGAAAAGCCGACCATTGCTCTCTTGTGCAAAACAGCAGTGGCTCGTAATGTATTGCAATTCGCTTTTGAAGCAAAGCTGCCTGTTAGCGGCGCATCTATTAGAAAAATTGAAAGCAAAAAGTTTTTCGGCGCTTTCGTAGATGCCTGTTTGTTTCACTTTGACGTTGGCCAAACCCTTCCCTGCTATCAGGCGGAAATCTATCCTGGTTTGCTGGCTACCGAACCTGAATCTGTGATGGGGGTCAGTAATGGGCGCTTTGTGGCAGATATGGCGGCGCTCCAGAAGGTCAGCTTTCTCGATGGAGTTTGCCCTCTGACATGGCGTCAGGGAGTGAAGCATGATGCCGCTTCTGTAATGGAATTAAGCTACAATACTGCCGGGCAACTTTATAACAAGCTTGGTGAAATAGTCGATGTTGAGTCCGAGTATGTGTATCCCCTGTTAAAAAGTTCTGATCTGGGAGGCATTGAGAAGGTCAGACAAAAAAAGGCGGTTCTTCTTCCGCAACGGTATATAGGGGAAGATACTGCCCACCTGGAACTGCATGCCCCTCGGTTGTGGCATTACTTAATGCAGCACAGTGAGACATTCACCAGGCGTAAATCTTCCATTTATGCAGGTCAACCAGCTTTCGCGCTTTTTGGTATAGGTTCCTATACCTTTGCGCCTTATAAAGTGGCTATTTCTGGTCTCTATAAGAGATGGCAGTTTCAGGTTGTCGGCCCAATTGATGAGAAGCCAGTGGTTTTTGACGATACATGTTATTTTATTCCCTGCTCATCTGCCTGGCA
>DASZXF010000113.1:0-1771 GCA_035546055.1 Ktedonobacteraceae bacterium | reverse complement strand
GCAACCCAAATCCGTATGACGGCGAGCCCTACTACTACCTTGGATTGACCTTGCGCTACCTGGGCCGCGATACAGAAGCGTACGCAGCTTTCTATAAGTCCGCCTGGAACCAGGCATGTCAGTCCACGGCGTATCTGGCCCTCGCGGAACTGGACGCAAAGGCCGGCCGCTGGGAGAGTGCGCTTGAACACCTGCAAAACTCTCTGCGGATGAACTCCGAGAACTTGAATGCACGCAATCTTTCTGTGGTTGTGCTTCGTAAACTGGGCCGAGAGGCTGAGGCTGACCGCTGCTTACAGCCGACACGAGCGATGGACAAACTGGACATCTGGTCGCGCTACCTGCACGAAGGCACGTTGCCCAGCGAAAACCAGCTGCTGCTTGACCTGGCCCTGGACTACGCTCGTGCGGGACTTTACAAAGAGGCCACGGAGGTACTCGGGGCTCTGGATAAGACCGCTAGCGACGGGTCTTTGCCCATCGTTCTCTATGCGCTCGCCTACTTTCATGAGCTTCTGGGCAATGCCGCCCATGCGCGGCGGTTTCGGACCGAAGCCGCCTCTGCGCCTCCGGATTATTGCTTTCCGAACCGGCTGGAAGAGCTGCTCATTTTAGAGTCTGCCCTGGCAGCGGACCCGCAGGACGGCCGGGCCGCCTATTATCTGGGCAATCTTCTCTATGACCGCCGCCGTCATCGGGAAGCGCTGGCACACTGGGAGAAGGCGGTGCAATTGCATCCATCATTCCCCGTGGCATGGCGTAATCTCGGCATCGGATACTTCAACATTCTCGGGGATGCCGCCAAGGCACGCGCTGCGTTTGACCGGGCCTTGTCTGCAAATCCCAAGGACGCACGAGTGCTTTATGAGCGCGATCAACTCTGGAAGCGCATCGGAGATTCTCCTCAACACCGTCTCGCGGAACTGGCGGCTTTCCCGGAATTGACCCAGCTGCGCGACGATCTTTCGGTTGAGATGGCGATGCTTTACAACCAGACGGGCCAGCCGGAAAAGGCCCTGGCCCTTCTGCAATCCCGTAGATTTCAACCGTGGGAGGGTGGCGAGGGCCTGGTGCGCGGGCAACACGTACGCGCGCATCTGGCGCTGGGGCGGAAGGCATTGCTGGGCGGCCAGGCGCCGCAGGCAGTAGTGTATTTTGAGAAGGCCCTTTCCTGCCCTATGAATCTGGGAGAAGCCACGCACCTGTTGGCGAACCAGAGTGATATCGACTATCTGCTGGGGCTGGCGCACGAGGCCTCGGGAGACCTAGCCCGTGCCAAGCAAAGCTGGATGCGGGCCGCGAAACACAAAGGCGATTTTCAAGAGATGAGTGTGAAATCATTCTCCGAGATGACGTACTTTCAGGCCCTCGCGCTCAAAAAGCTCGGACATGAGCAGGAGGCAGCGACTCTGCTGCACTCGCTGTTGACGTACGCCGAGGAACTGGCAACGCGCCCGGTCAAAATTGACTATTTTGCGACTTCCCTTCCCGCCATGTTGCTGTTTGACGACGATCTGCAGAAGCGCAACACCGTGACCGCACTGTTTCTGCAGGCGCAAGCACGGCTGGGGTTAGGTGAGCTCAACGCAGCCATGCACCTTTTGCGCCAAGTGGAGAATTTGGACAGCAATCACCCATTTGCCGGCGAAATGCTCGCGGAACTGGAGTCGTCCCATGCAAATTAGCTCTCCTGCCACGCCCTCCGAAGCAACCGGCCACTACCAGACCGGCTATATCTGGCTGATTTCCTTTATTGCGGCGCTGGGGGGCT
>DASZXF010000112.1:0-2397 GCA_035546055.1 Ktedonobacteraceae bacterium | reverse complement strand
CCATACTTTTTCTTACTCCTCTGCTTCTGCAAACATATTTCGACGCTCTCCAGGGAGAGACGATAGATTGTCAGAACCGTGTCTATTGTAGGCTTCCCGACGCCCTCTTTTCAAGTGTACCTGACAGGCAGAAATCTGGCTGAAGCACCCTGCTGGCCTCTCCCGACACTATCAACTCGCTTTTTTATTATAATATCATCCCATGTTATTTTGAAGTAAAAATCCATTCTACTATCTGTAGCTACTGTAGCACATTTTATTGACTTTTGAGCCTGTCTTTGTTACACTTCTTTTGTTGTTGTAATTCTGATTCCATAAAGCATATCTTTGCAAAAACTCATGAGTAAGACAACACCGAAACCCTCTGGCCAGACCGAGCAGCGGGTTCCAACATTTCCCTGGTATCGAGATCCGGCTCTGTGGATAGGCGGGGCCGCCGTACTCTCGTTCAGTTTTACTTTTCCCGCCATTCATGAAGCGGAGCCAGTACTCGGCAGCGTCATGGTCGGGGCCGGGCGTATACTGATCGCGGCGGTCCTGGCCCTGATTGTGCTCCTGATCAGACGCGAGCCTCTGCCGCCCAGACGCGTCTGGGGGCGCCTGGGCCTTATTGCTGGCGGGGCGATCATCGGCTTTCCGCTTTTTTCCGCGCTGGCTCTGGAGCGGGCCACGGTCGCGCATGGAGCCATTCTCACCGGTATGTTGCCAGCCGCTACGGCCAGCTATACCATGCTGCGCACGCGCCAATGGCCCTCGCTGCTGTTCCGGCTTAGCTGTGTGGCGGGTATGCTCACCACCCTCTCCTTTGCCTTTGTGCAGGGGGCTGGTCATTTGCAGGTGGAGGATGGCTGGATGCTGCTGGCCGTGGTCGTCGGGGCGGTTGGCTATGCCGAGGGTGGGTATCTGACGCGCAAACTGGGAGCCTGGCGGGTGATTTGCTGGGCGCTGGTCATAGCCGCGCCGTTTCTCGTGCTCCCCGTTGCCTGGAGTCTGCTCCAGCACCGACCCCAGATCAGCGATCCGCGCGTCTGGCTGAGTCTGCTCTACATCTCGCTGGGTAGCCTCTTCTGCGGTCTCATTGCCTGGTACGCCGCCCTGGCGCGCGGAGGCGTGGCGCGCATCAGCCAGTTGCAGCTATGCCAGCCGCTGCTCATTATCGGCTGGGCGGCCCTCTTTCTCGGCGAGCGCCTCACCCTCCTGACGGGTCTTGCCGCCGCGCTGGTCGTCCTCTGCGTCTGTGTCGCGGTGAGCCAGCAGGCCGCGCGGGGGAAAAGGCGCCTGGATGCTGCCGACATGGCTTTGTCTTCCGTCGCTTTGCCAAATGAAAGTGAGCAGAGCCAGGTCCGTGAGCCAGCCGCGAGCGAGCAGAGCCGCCGCCAGCCGCCAACCGAGGCTTAGAGACGATCAATTTCCTCCTTGGCCTTGCTCTCCATCTCGATCAGCTCGTTGCGGAGGAGTTGAATGGCAATCTTGCGCTCGCGGTGGAGCTGGCGCACGCTGATTCCGATTCGCTCAGCCAGCACTTCATTCTTCATGTGCTCGCGAAAATAGCGGTAATTCAGAATGTTGATGGACTGCCAGTCCGCGTCAGTATCGCTGTGAGGCTTATTGAGTGGCGCCAGGCGGTCGCGCGCTTCTTGCAGTATTTTGCGCACATAGATGGCCTTGTCGTTCAGGGTGAGCTGCCTGGAGATATGCTGGGTGGAGAGCGAGAAGAGATAGAGATGGATCAGCTCGGACTCGGCCAGCACGCGCGTGTCGCGGTAATTTTCCAGCACGAATTCCAGCGCCTCGGGAGTAATATCAACGAGCTGAATGTTGCAGGTGTTGCGCACAAACTGCAGAAAGAGCGCGCTTTCGCTCAGCTCGGGTAAGCGGCGCTGTGGGACGTGCTTCCACAGAGCCTCTTCCTTTAAGATTTCGCGCTCAGTCGTCTCCAGAGAATGCTCCCAGATATCCTTAAAATGAGGCAGGAGATCCTGGTACATCTCATTGGTGAGTTGTTGAGCATGGCTCTGGTGCTCCTGAGTTTTTTCGCGAAAGAGCAGAAACGCAATCCGCTGGATAAAGAAAGGATGGCGTCCGGCCAGGACGGTGATGCGCCGGACCTCCTCTTCGGTAAAGGGTATGCCCGCCGCCGCCGCCGGTTGCGTAATCAACTGGTGTGCTTCCTCTTCAGTCAGAGGACCGAGCCGATAGGGAATGAAAATGTTAAAAAACGGCGAACCCTCGACATATGCATGGCAGCACTGGTCGAGCGTCGTCAGCGAAGACGTAATATAGGAAACCCTGCCGCTATTGGCCTGGGAGCGCATAAAGGCGAAGAAGCGAGGATCAAAGTTCGGATTGCGCGTAATTTTTTGAAATCCATCCATCAGCAAAACAGGATAGAAATCC
>DASZXF010000111.1:0-23049 GCA_035546055.1 Ktedonobacteraceae bacterium | reverse complement strand
TCGTACAGCGGTTGAAGTCTTCGATGCCATCGCGCGTTTCCCCATTCGCCTGGTGATGGTTGATCTGGCCCAGGCTCAGGCCGGTCGTCGTGAATTCTGGGTTGCTCTGGATGCGCAGCGGCGCGGGCGTGGAGTGCAGGTGTTTACATTTCGTTGCACAAATCTGGGTGGCTATGGTCCAGATGATCCCGATGAGCGTGTAGAGACGGTGTTGACCGACCTGGAGGTTGATGGCCCCGGCGGTGTCAGACATCTCCTCGAAGCTGTGCGTTCGCGTGTTCCCGGTACGCCAGCACCGACCAGTACGCCACATCGCCAGGCTCTGGCCGCTGCAGATGCCCCCTACCAGAATACCAGATCCGCCGAGGTTCCGCCTCCTCAGCCGCGCCAGGCCTCACCGGTTTATCAGACCTTGCACCAGGCTTCGCCAATCTATCAATCAGCCCCTATGCCGCAGGTAGCGCCGGTCTATCAATCGGCGCCGCTGCCGCCAGCCGCGCCAGTTCAGCAACCAATGGCATATCAGGCAGCTCCCATGCCGCAGGTGGCGCCCATGCAGCCGCCCATGCAGCAACCAATGGCGTATCAGGTAGCTCCCATGCCGCAGGTGGCGCCAGTGCAGCCGCCTGCACCCGCGCAGCCGCCGCAGGTCTATCAGCCGGCTCCTCAAGCGCAGCCGTTGCAGAGTACCCAGCGCGTGCAGCCGCAGGAGGCTCATATTCCGTCACCGCCTGCGCGACCAGCGGAACCCCCGCGTGCGGGCCATTCGACATTTACCGATAAGATTCGCGCGGTCTTCTATCCCAGCAGCCAGAGCTTTTCGGCGGTAGCGGAGACCAGCGCTTCAGCCTATCAGACCAATGGCCAGGCGCGGCCAGCCGAGTCCTATCAGAATCCCGATGTCCAGCCGCGCCCACGGCCCAGCCAGCGTCTGGCCGAAGCCGAATATCCATCGACACAGAATAATAGAGAAGAAATGATATATCAATCACCTGTCAATCAAGTACCAGTAGCTCCAACTCAAACATATGCTCACTATGCAGAAGCGCCCGCCAGCGCGGGTGCGCAGGAATCCGGGCTTGACCAGTTGTCACGGATGCTGCGCGAAAGTCAGCCGACCCCGCAGAATACTATGCTGATTAACGGGCAGGTGCAGAATCCCGCGCCTCGTCCTGGCGCGCCTGTAGAAATGCCGGAAGCGCCGGATTACCGGGTACGCCAGGCGCCGCAAAATCCCGCCCTGGCCGCGAGCAGTCATCATGCAGCGGTTCGTCCTGGTCTGACGATTGATCCCCAGGAAATTCAGGATTTTCGCTCGCAAATCCTGCAAGCTGTGCGCCAGGATGAGGCACAGGAACGCTCAGGGGTGTCCCCGGTGCGCTCGGAGGCTTCCGGTATCCATGCCCAGTTGCGCGCTTCACCTATTCAGGATGTTCCCTTTGAGCAGGAAATGGCTCAGCGGAAAGCGCAAACGGCGGAAAATCTGCCGCGCCCGGCGATGGCTATTTTGCAGCCCCCTCAGACTATTCCGCAAACGCCCTCGCAGCCAGTGTTCACAGACGTGTCGCCGTATTCCGGTTCTTCCGCCACGCAGCCGCGCCCGGCTGCGCATCCCGAAACGCCCGCGACCTCGGCCAACACCTCGCAGTTGGGCACCCTGCCTTCGCCTCTCGAAGTGTCTCCCCAGGATGGACATGCCAGCAACGGCGCTTCCGGTACCCTGGCCCTGGATGACGAGGGTATCTTGCCAGAAGAGGTGCGCCGCACCTTGCAACAAAACGCCAGCCGGCGTCCCGAAGTGAAAACAAGCGATGATATGCTGCTGGATATCGTCAAGAGTTTGCCGCCCATGTCTCCGGCCTCCCAGCCCCCGCAGCCTCCACAGCCGCAGGTGCTCAATGGACGCGCCACGCGTTCCCTGGGCAGCGTTCTGCTGGAGGGCCATCTGGTGCCCCAGGAGCGTTTACAGGTAGCGCAGCATGTGCAGCGCATGATGCGGGGCGTAGACCTCAACTATCAGCTCGGCGAGATCCTCTTGATGTTCAAGCTGCTCACGCCGGATCAATTACTGGCGGCCAGCCTGGTCAGCTATGGCATGATTTCCACTGTGCAGATCAGCGCCCTCGGTCGCATTCGCCAGGAATTGCACGCCATGGGCCTGGAATACGACCTGGAAAGTCTGCTGGTCCTTTTCCGCATTCTCACACCTGAGCAGTTGCGCGAGGTACGCGCGAGCTGGTCAAGCTAGTTTTTCAGGCAGATGGACTGCTCGCGCCTGTGGCATGAGTCCTCCCCCCTTTTTCTGAGGCGGCCTCAAGCGCTGGTTGCGCCCCGCCCCCTCTTTTTGGATGAGGTTTGGTGAGCGCGCAGCGCTCGCCAAACCTCATCATTTCCCTCGGGGTGGGGTGGGGAAACGCGCCCTTGCAGCGCTGGAAAAATGGGGGATGATTGATATATCTTGATACGCGCTTGAGAGCGAGAAGAGGATTAATCCAGCTTTATCGCTTGAGAGCGAGAAGAGGATTAATCCAGCTCTATCGTTTTATGCTTCAAAGCGAGCATATTTTGTTCTATCGCCTGGTGGCACAAAGCGGATCGGGCCGGCTATAGCACTGCTGTTTTTCCTTCGATGCGCTCGATTTTGGCGCCCAGGCCGCGCAGTTTGAGATGCAGATCTTCATAGCCGCGCTCGATGTGATCGATGCCGAAGGCTTGCGAGGTGCCGTTGGCGCAGAGAGCTGCCAGGATGTATGAGCAGCCCGCGCGAATGTCCGGGATGCTCAGGGTGGTACCATGCAGGGGAGTGGGACCGCGCACCACGCAACTGTGAACATGCTGCTTTTCGCGGAATCGGCAGGGAATCTCTCCCAGGCATTTGGTGTACAGACCGATGTGCGCGCCCATGCCCATCAACGCGCTGGTATAACCAAAACGGTCCTCGTAAATGGTTTCGTGGACCACCGACATGCCATCAGCCTGGGTCAGCAGAATGGTGAACGGCTGCTGCCAGTCGGTCATAAAGCCAGGGTGGACATCGGTTTCCAGGGCAATCGCCGGCGGCGGACGATCATCGCCGATGAAGCGAATGCCTTCGTCGTCGATCTCGAAGCGCAGATGCATTTTGGAGAGCGTGTTCAGGAAGGTCAGCAGCGTATCCTGCTGCGCGCCTTGCAGATAGATATCGCCTTTCGTCAGATAGGCCGCGATGGCCAGCGAAACGGCCTCGTTGCGATCAAAGAGCAGGGTGTGACTGGCACCATGCAGACGCTCCACGCCTTCAATCACAATGCGCCGGTCGATTTTGATCTCGATGATCGCTCCCATCTTTTGCAGAAGTTTAATCAGGTCGGTGATTTCTGGCTCCAT
The DNA here is from genome assembly GCA_035546055.1 of Ktedonobacteraceae bacterium. Classification (GTDB taxonomy): domain Bacteria; phylum Chloroflexota; class Ktedonobacteria; order Ktedonobacterales; family Ktedonobacteraceae; genus Paraktedonobacter. The sequence continues at coordinate 19,683 of DASZXF010000111.1, read as the reverse complement.
CGCCGCGTTTTCAATCACCGTCACGCCCCTGGCCAGCGAAGCTGTTATCAGGAAATTTTCGGTGGCCATCACACTGGGGAAAGGCAGCCTGATCGTCGCCCCGTGGAGTCCGCGCGGATTGTGGAAATAATAGCGCCCCTCTTTTTCTACGACCTCCGCGCCCATCGACTTTAATCCATTGATATGAAAATCAATCGGGCGCAGGCCGATGCGATCTCCGCCGGGCATGGGAATGTCAGCTTCCCCGCAGCGATGCAGCAGCGGACCGACGGTCAGAATGGCCATGCGGTTGAGTCCGCCGACCTCGGTAGCGACGGTGGAGCAGTTGATGCCGGAGGTATGGATGGAGAGCGTGTGATCGTCGCAATGGACTTCTGAGCCCATATCGCGACAGAGGGCGATGGTCAGATCCAGATCGCCGATCAGCGGAACGTTGCGCAAGGTACAGGGATCGGTCGTCAGCAGGGTCGCGATGACCATTTTCGTCACCGCGTTTTTGGCGCCGCTCAGCCTGGCCGTGCCGTGGAGTGGATGACCGCCTTCAATCAAGTAGCTGGGATTGGATGTATTCATGCTTCCTTTCGATGCCAGTCGGGTCTACATAAGTCCGGTCTACAGTGCTCGCTTTACGAATTACCGGGAGCTTCCCATAGCCAGCGCAGGGCGTTGAGACGGGAGGGAGGTGAGACCAGATGGCGAGCCTGGCGGATACGCGGCGCGCCCAGTGGACCTTCGGTCTGGCCGGCTTCCAGCGCGTCAAGCAGATCCAGAAACTGATTCACGCTCTGCGCCACGCCTTCCACCATCAGATACCCGGCTGGTTTTACCGCGTCACCGACATGGTAGAGTCCCTGGACCGCGCTGGTGGCCTCAATATCCGTACCCTGAGCCAGGCGATTGACCGGCCATTCCCCGCGATACGCGCTCATGGTCAGCACGCGGCAGTGTCGCTCGAAGTCCTCGCCAAAGAGCAGACGCAGATCGGCCAGGGCCAGCGCTTTTTCCTGCTCGATATCCGCGCTCTGAATGACCTGGTGGCTGATCAGCAGGTGCTTGCCCGCCGGGGCCAGGCGCGGATCGGCGTTGGTCGGCTGGACCATACCCGCGATGCGCTGCGTGTCCAGGCAGTAGAGAATCCCCTTGTGAGGGATCAAAGAAACATCGCTGAGCAGATGAACCTTCAGACCAATCGCCTCCGGCTGCTTGCCTACCGCCGTTTCCTCCTCCGCGAACTGCTCTTTCAAGACCTGTGCCTGCCTGACCGGCTGATTGCGCAGCAGCGCCTCGGTCGCGCGGGGGCCAATATCGCTCACCACCAGCGGCGCGTAGACCGTCTCCTCGCTGCCGCTGGTCTTGTCACGTACCCGCACACCCGTCACATGCTCATTTTCCTGCAAGATATGTAGCACGTCCGCGCGCAGACGCAACTCGGCCCCCTGCTCCAGCACCCGGCGCTCCAGCTCGCCCGTCAGCGCGCCACAGCCGCCCTGGAGAATGCCGGGCGCGCCGAAGCGAAACATATGCCTGGTTGTGCGAATTACCTCCTCGGCAGTCACCTGATGGAGTTCCAGACTGAGGGCAAAACGGGAAATACTGGCGAAAAAGGCCACCAGCTCCGGGTTGCGCCGCATGTCGATATGGCGGGCCAGCCAGACATCGAAAGGCAGGGCGCGTTCCTCGGCGGGCAGGGACTTGAAGAACATCAAATAACCGACACGGGTGAACCAGAAAAACTGGCGAGGACCGAAAACTTTCAAGACTCCCAGGATACCGCGCGAGCGAATCTGCTTGCCGCGTACATGAAAGGAGCCAAAAACATCAGCGTCAAAGATGCGATGGGGAATACGCAGGCGCCGCAGCGTGCGCGCCAGCACTCCGCTGCTGCCGAAGGGGAGCATATGGACCGCTCCGGTGCTGATCTGCGCCCCCTGGAACGTCTTGGCGGTAAAGCGCCCGCCGCAGTGGGGTAAGCGCTCCAGGATGAGCACCCGTTTGCCGCGTTGCAGCAGTTGAGCCGCGCTGAGCAGACCGCCCAGACCCGCGCCGATCACAATCGCATCGAATTGTTGTGTTTGCATACATATATCCGTTAAAGCATGGCCCGGCCACGCGATCCGGGCAGGGACAAGGGCATTCCCGCGCCTGTCGAGGAATGCCCTTGTCCGGTTGATGTGAAACGCGTGCTCATGTGACGCTGCCTTACTGGTGCTCCTCGCCGATCAAACTGCGCAGGAGGCTGGTGCATTCTGCCAGGGTATTGAGCACATTCTGGTGAATCTGGAAGACCTTGTTCAACTCGCGCGCCTTGCGGGCCAGTTTGGTGACATACTCGATGTCGCGTGGATTGTTCATCACATCTTCCATCAGTTGCAGCAGTTCCGCCCATGCCAGTTGCTCGCGGCTGCGGGCCACATCGGCGATAGTGGTATCCATGCGCTCGGAGACGCGGCGCACGCCAGAGCGCAACTGATTGGTCGTCTGCGCGATATCCGCTTCGTGGTTGCGCATAGCCTCCTGGGTGAAGTTTAACTGCTCTTGCAGCGACGAAACCTGGCCGTCCAGTGTCGCCAGGGCGGCCATCAGAGGGGCCACGTCGGGCAACTGGGGCTGCGGCAGACTGGTCAGCCGCGAGAAGGTCACGCCGGCGCTTTCCAGCGGCGCTGAAGAGGTCGGGACAGGCGCGGGACTGGCACTGGCGCTGACCGGCGGCAAAGGCGTTTCCGCCACCGGCGCGGCAGAAGCAACGGGAGCGGGTGCGGCGGAAGACGCGGACTCGACCGCTGCCATCGAGGCGACGGCGGCCACAGCCTCTTTTTCCGCCACGCTGCTCTCAATGGGATTCCAGGGCCGGGTACCGAATTCGTCGCTGGTCGCGGAAGTATTTTGCGGATCTTCGCGCGTGGCGTAGGTTTCGGCTCCGACGCTTACCATCATCGTGGGCAGGCTTTCGATGTCGACCTGGTTGGGCACGTTGGCATGGAAGACCATTTCGTATTCGCCAATGGCCACGCGATCCCCGTTTTGCAGCTTGTAGGGCGTCTTCTCCTCCAACTGCTGGCCGTTGACAAATGTGCCGTTCGCGCTGCGCTCGTCTGTCAAATAGTACGCGCCATTTTCATAGCGAATGGTCGCGTGACGGCGCGAGGTCAGCTTGTCCTTGGACAGCAGGATATCGCTACTGGGAGCGCGCCCGATGGAAAATTCCAGTTTTTCCAGCACAAATTCTTGCAACGTCTCCCCGCTGTCGGTGCGCAGGGTCAGGCGAGACGGGTTTTCAATGGCCACCGGAGCCATCGGAGCGTCAGCCGCGATGGTCGGCTCGTGTCCGTTGGACTCGGATTGCACGGTAGGGGGCACCCAGTTCTCCTCAGCCGGCAAGGTGGCGTCACCTGAGCCGCCCTGGGCCGCCTGAGCGCCGCCGACAGGCAGACGGTTGCCGCAGTTCAAACAGAAATTATCCCCAGGTCGAGTTTCAGCGTTACAATAGGGACATTTATCCATAACGAAAGTTCCTCCCCTTGATGACGTGTACGATATGTGTGTGTTATCGTGTGCAAAGCTGTTGCCATTATATCAGAACTGTGTCTTGAGCGTCGAGTGGGTCTGCACGTTCACACTCACTTAAAAAAAACGCCAGAAACTGCCAATTGTCCGGCGAACGATGCGTCTGATTTGTGTATAAATGATCCACGGAATCACAATGAGCAGGACTGCGACGACGATAAAGAAGGTCCGCACGCTATCGACTGGAATGACGATGGCCAGGGCCACGCAGGTGATAAAGAGCGCGACGGCGCCCAGGATGACCAGGCCGGCAATTTTCATCAGTCTGGTGGCCTGGTCTTCAGGCGCGCTGCCAGAACCCGGTAAGCCGCTGGCATTCTGATTTGGCGCGCCATACATCTGCTGCTGATACATGCCCCCTTGTGCCTGTGCCCAGGGAGGAACCTGCGAGGGATTCTGCACCTGCGGCACCCCCCAGGATTGGCTATATGCCTGGGGCTGAGAAATCTCACGGCTTGCTCCACAGTTGGTACAGAATCGGCTGCTGGCGGCAATCATACTTCCACATTGGGTACAGGTCTGTTGCATAGCGGCTGCTCCTTGCTTTTTCTGCCAGGATGGCAGATCTCAATTCATACTGATAAAAACGCGCAGTCCTCGATTTTTTTTATCTCAGGCTGCGGGAATCCAGTTAATATCGGGCTTTAAGTTATCAAAAATCTGCTGCAACTGACTGGTCGTGCCCGGTCCCGACAGCACGATATTGGTCGTATCTTTGGCGCCGGAGCAGAGCTGGCTGGGATTGGCAGTCGGCGTCGGCGTTGACGTTGGTGTCGAGCTTGCTGTGCCGCTTTTCGCGGGCGTGCTCCCGGCGGTTGGCGTGGTGCTCAGGCCTGTAGAACTGCACTGGAATGTAACATTCTGCGTCTTGAGCGGCGCTTCAGAAAGGCTCAACGATGTATGATCGGGCAGCAGATAACCAATCGTAAAGTTGCCGCCAAAAATGGGATCATGAATGGTCGCCTGCGCGCTGACCAGGCAGGAACCATTGGGCAGCGTGGCGGGCAAATAGACGGTAAAGCCCAGATTCGCCTTGACCAGAGACCAGTCAGTGACCGTTTGTGGCGTGCCCGGCCCTGCGGTCGGCGAACCGGTCGCGGTCGTGGTGCCCGTGGCTGTGGCCGTGGCTGTGCTGGTCGCTGTGGCCGTGGCCGTGGCCGTCGCGGTCGTGGTGCCCGTGGCTGTCGCAGTCGGAGTAATCGCGCCTTCATCGCGGAAAAGCATCGAGGCTTTGTCGCACCAGTTTACTTTCGTCAGGGCGCGCGTGGAAGGCGTGGGGGTTGGAGTTGCTCCCCCAATGCCCGAACAGGCGCTCAGCAGGCACAGCAGAAAAATACCCGCTGCCAGGGAAAGGCCCACGCGCTTCTGCGCCAGGCCAGCGCGCGCTCCTGGTGCCATCGTGCGCATATCAGGCCGACGCGCTACGCACAACAGAGAAAGAGGTCTTCTCATGAAATAAACTCCTGTATGCCGGCACTGGTCGTCCTATCCTACCGGCTTGAGATGAATTCGCCAGATGTGAGCCAACGTAACCAGATGGCTACTAGCTATGACGAATCTCAAGGCTTCCTGGTATTGCAAAAGCCTCTTTTTTAGTACTCGCTTAAAGCGCTTTCATTATAGAGCCTTTTGTCGCGTTTGTCAGTGAACTGAATCACCATCTCACGGGGAATTCCTCACTCCCGCGAGAAAACTTTGCGAAACCCTGAGCATTCTGGCCAAAAAGCTTTACAGCGTCAGAATTTAGTGCTACCATTACCCTCTACATACACCAGAAATGCTGCCAATGATCAGGCGTGTTCTCTCTTCCCGCTGATGGGTATCGGAGGGTATCGCCTGGGCTAAACAATATTTTCCGGTCCTGTTTTTTGCATGCTGTGAAGGATTTTTCTTATCTCTAACCCTGCCGGGCCGGGTGTGGCCCTCTGGAATATAGACACATGAATTTACGCTTTAATAGATCTGGTTCTCGAAGAGGTTAGGCAGCCTGTGAGCGCAAAGCAAATCTGGCAAACGACATTAGAACGCTTGCGGACGAAGGTCGATTCGTCCGTTTTTACAACGTGGTTTCAGGGCACCAGCGCGTATTCATTTCAGGAAAATGTGCTGGTGGTGAGCGTGTCCACGACCTTTTCCAAGGCGCATCTTGAGACGCGCTACACTGAACTTATTCGCTCCATTCTGGCAGAGGTTACGGGGAATGCTGTCGATGTGCGTTTTGTCGTCGCGCATGAACCGCCGGAGGGTGATGAACCGGCGGAGAACCTTCTGCCGCCTCCTCCGCCTCTCCCATCCTCTAAACGCGGCTATCGCCTTTCAAGAAGCCGCCTGGGCGCTCTGCGCCAGGATGGACCTCGTTCGCCCGCGCAGGAGATTTCTTTTGCCAATTCGGCTCCGCCCGCGCTGGCTCGCCAGGTCGCTCACCGCAGCGGACCTATCTCCGCCGGCCCGGTTGGTCACGAGAACCGCCCCGGCGAGTCTCAGGGCATTCAGCCCGGCCTCTTTTTCGCGGGCGAGGGTGTGCTCAATCCTCGCTATACCTTTAATTCGTTTATTACCGGTAAATCGAATCAACTGGCGCACGCGGCTTCGCTGGCGGTGGCGGAAAATCCTGGCCATGTCTATAACCCGCTTTTTCTCTATGGCGGCGTGGGTCTGGGCAAGACACATCTCATGCACGCCGTTGGCCACATGGGTGAGGCCGCTGGCCTGAATGTGCTCTATGTGACCTCGGAGAAGTTTACCAACGAGATTATTAACGCCATCCGCTTTCAGAAAACCGAGGAGTTTCGCGCCAAATATCGCCAGATTGATATTTTACTGGTCGATGATATTCAGTTTATCGCGGGCAAAGAATCGACCGAGGAAGAGTTTTTTCATACCTTTAACAGTCTGCACAGCGCTAATAAGCAGATCGTTGTCACCAGTGATCGCCCGCCCAAAGCCATTCCCAGTCTACAGGATCGTCTGCGCTCACGCTTTGAGTGGGGTCTGCTGGCGGATATTCAGCCGCCTGAGTACGAGCACCGGCTGGCGATTTTGCGCTCCAAGGCCGAGTCACTGCGTTTTGCCGTCCCCGCTGCGGTGATCGAATATGTCGCGCGTCCAGAGTGCAGCAGCGTGCGCGAACTGGAGGGCGCTTTGAACCGGGTGATTGCCTATGCCACTCTGCACGACGCGGCCCTGTCGGTGGAACTGGCGGTCCAGGCGTTGGAGAATGTCTACGGCAGCGGGCAGGCCGCGCCACATCGGCCTCCTGTGACGCGGACCATGCTGACCGCGCGGACTGTGCTGGATGGCGTGTGCCGCTATTATAATGTAGAGATTGAGCGTATGCAGAGCAAGCAGCGCGACCGCGAGATTGTCTGGCCGCGCCAGGTGGCGATGTACCTGATGCGCGAAGAGACTGATGCCTCGCTTCTGCAAATTGGCCTGGCGCTTGGCGGACGCGACCACACGACCATCATCCACGGCTGCGAAAAAGTGCGTATCGAGATGACGCGCGATGAGCACCTGCGCCGCGAGGTCGGGGATGTTCTGGAGTCCCTGCGCGCGGACCTGTAGGATGGCTATCGCTCTACCACAGGTCTGCGCGCGTTTTGCTGGTGATGGGCCATCGTCTGGTGATAATCCTGACCTGTACCGCTGGGATCGGTATGCACGACGACCTCCGCCACTCCCTGAATGTCGTGGAAGAGGCGATGGCGCACCTCTTCGGCGATTTCATGGGCTTTGAGCAGGGTCAACTGCTCGTCGACCTCGATATTCATGGTAATGTGCAGGGCATGGCCAACCCAGCGCGCGCGTACCTCGCTGCTTCCCTCGACTCCCTCAACGCTGCTGGCACTGGTGATGATGGCGGGTACCAGATGCGGGTCAACCGCGTCAAGCAGACGTTGCAGAACGCTGCGCGTGGTGCTGTAAACCACGCTGATGATGACCACCGTGATGAGCAGACCCGCGATGGGATCGGCCAGCGGCAGACCCACGCGCACGCCGATCAGGCCCAGCAGGGCGGCCAGCGAGGTCAGTCCGTCGATGCGCGAGTGCTGTCCATCAGCCACCAGGGGCACGCTGTTGATGCGCTTGCCCACGGCGATTTTATACTGCGCCATGGCTTCATTACCGATACAGCCGATGATCGCCGCCGCCATGCTCAGGTAAAGCTGCGTGGGCACGTTGCCGCTGTTCAATTTCATGATTGACTCAACGGCGCTGGCCACGGCGCTGGCGATGATAACCAGGACAATGAAAATGCCCGCCAGATCCTCGGCGCGATAGTAGCCATACGTATAGCTGCGGTTGGCGGCCCGCCTGGAGATCACAAAGGCGATCCAGAGCGCCACAGTGGTCAGCACGTCGCCCAGATTGTGCAGGGCGTCCGCGAAGAGGCCCGCGCTTCCTCCGATTCTGGCGATCAACAATTGAATGATTGAAACCAGCAACATGCCAGCGGTTGAAATCTGTACCGCGCGCAGACCGGCCCGGTCGCCATACAGATCAGCTTCTACCCGGCCATGTTCATGACCATGTGAGCCATGGGCGTGGCCGTGTTCCTGGTGCTCCTCGCCAGGATGCTCCGCGTGATGATGGTCGTGCTCGTGCTGGGTATGGTCATGGTCATGCTCGGACACAGGCATCACTCCTTTCCTCCTGCTTCACTTCTCAGACGCCTTTTCCGTTTCAGGCAGAGCTTGTTTTATACGCCCTCCTCTTTTGCTGCGCATCCCCGAAAGCGGCCCTCTTTCTCGCGTCTGGTCGTTCCCTCTTCCGCTGACGTTCCCGATGGGATCGAATATTCTCAACAGAGCGGAGAAAAAGCGCGGGATACTGCTGTGTTTTGAGAAAGATGGCTCCGAGCACGACTTTTTGGCCTGCTGATTCGTCTATAACAGCGGTAGCTTCCCATATTTTCTTGAGAGATAGGTATTGGTTGAACTTGCATGGACACATCAAACGATTACTACGCTGTTCTGGGCGTCGATTCTCAGGCCAATGCCAGTACCATTAAAGCGGCTTTCAAAAAGCTGGCATTGCAGTATCATCCCGATGTCAACAGTGGCGCGGACGCACAGGAGCGTATGCGCGGTATTTTGCAGGCATATCAGGTTCTGAGCAATCCCCAGAAGCGCCAGGAATACGATGCCCGGCGGCGTGGTGAGTATAGCGGTGTGAGCGCAGGGGAGACGACCGAGCGCGCGGCGCGCGGAGGCCAGGGAGCCGCCGTACAAAAGGCGGGACGCTTCGCCTTTCCTGATTTGCGCCAGACACCTACCTCTTCTTTACACATCGTTGTGGACGGCCTGCCCTACCAGCTTTCGTCCGCCCAGGCTGAGAGCTTGAAGTGGGATGGTCTGCTGCGCGGTGACGCCTCTGCGGCTGATAGCGCTGCGTTCTACCATTGCCAGCGTTGCCATCATCGCTGGTTAGCGCGTGGAAGCGCGCGGCCCACATCCTGTCCGCAGTGCCAGGCCAGGGATTGGGCTGATTATTTACTGTTGCGCTGTAGCCATTGCCAGGCCGTTTTTGCCAGCCGGGAACTGCGCGATCCCCTGCGCGGCAACGTCCTGTATCATCCCTATGAGCTGTTCCCGCTCTGCCCCCACTGCCGGCGCTCGCAGTGGTGTCCCGCTGAAAACAAGCGCGTGCATAGCCTGCGCGCCGCAGCCGCTCGCCGTTCCGCCCTGCTCTGGAGCGGTATCGCCTTCGGGTGCGCGCTGATTGTCGCCGGACTGGCCTTTTTCCTCTTGCATTGAGATTGGCCGCTCTATAATGCTATACTTTGAGCATCATGATGAGAAGAAGGGGATTCAGTCATGTCCGAAGCAGCAGCTTTGCCGGGCGGTATCTATCCGCCGGTGCCGACCTTTTTCGCGGCAAACGAAGATCTGGATCTGTCCACCCTGCGCCGGCACGTGCGCGCTCTGGCGCCGAGCGGGATCGCTGGCTACGTCGTCATGGGCAGCAATGGCGAAGCTGTTCACCTCAGCGGAGATGAGCGACTTCAGGTCATCGCAGCCGTACGCGCCGAGGCAGGGGAGCAGGCGGTATTGATCGCGGGCTGTGGCGAGCAGTCCACGCGTGCGACAATCGCCAACTGCCAGCACGCGCAGCGCGCGGGAGCGAACTTCGCGCTGGTTCTGCCACCCTCGTATTTCAAGGGACGTATGCAGGAAGCGGCTCTGCTGGCCCATTATCGGGCCGTAGCCGATGCCAGTCCCCTGCCTATTGTCATCTATAACATGCCCGCCAGCACCGCAGGTCTGGACCTCAGTGCGGCCATGATCTGCACCCTGGCGGCTCATCCCAATATCGTTGCCGTCAAAGATAGCGCGGGCGATATGGCTAAACTGGCGGAGATCGTCGGGCAGGTCGCGCCTGATTTCGGCGTTTTCGCTGGTAGCGCTGGCTATCTTCTGCCAGCTCTGGCTGTGGGAGCGCGTGGAGCCGTCGCCGCCCTGGCCAATGTTTTGCCGGATCAGGTCTGCCAGGTGCAGAGCTTTTTTGCGCGCGGTCAGCTCCTCGAAGCTCGCCGCCTCCAGGCCCGTCTGACGCCCGCCAATACCGCCGTGACCAGCACCTGGAGCGTACCGGGCCTCAAGGCTGCCCTGGAAATCACCAGGGGCTACGGCGGGCGTCCGCGTTTGCCGCTTCTGCCCCTGGGCGAAGTCGAGCGCAGGCGCCTGGCGGAACTGCTGGAACTGGCCGCGCGCCCCCTGTAGCATCCGTTTAGACGAAAGTGCGCGCGAAAATCTGACCATTGGCCAGACTTTCGCGCGCATCTCCTGTGTGCGGCGATATCCTGATCACAGGGAGAGCCTTATGCTGTTACTGTAAAGTCCACATGCTGAGCAAGAACTTTATCTGAACAGGTCTTACTGCTCGCCCAGTACAACTCAACATAGGCATCGCCGGCAGAGCCATAGATCGCGTAGGTATAGCTCGCGTGCTGCGTGCCTTTGACTGCGAAGATATACTGCGTAATCTGCTTCCCGCCCAGGAACCAGTAGGCGCAGACAGCGCCGCCAGAGCTGGGGGGATGGAGACTAAAGACCACGTAAATCGCCGCTCCAACCTTAAAGCTCGTGGCCGGATTTTCAGGCGCCAGCGTCTGCTTATCGACATTCTCGGCCAGTTGCGCGTTATCAAGGTACTGCTGGCCCGGGTAGGCAGTGCTCGTGCCAGTGGGCGAGGCGTCCGCGTCCGGCGTCGAGTTCGCATCCGTGGTCGCGGTCGCCGCCGCCGTCGCGGTTGTGCCGCTGACCGGCGTATTCGGACTGGTATTGGCGGTATTTGGCGTATTATTATTGGAATTGGCCGAGCCCAGGACATAGATCAATCCCAGCAGCATCGCGGCCAGGAAAACGCACAGGCCTGCTACTACAAACAGCAGGCGAGAGTTATTTTTTCGTGGCGTCGGGGATGCATAGGATGGGCGCCTCGGCGCGAGGGGAGACTGTGGCAGGTCGCCACCTGGTCCGCCTGCTCTATTCATCATGCCCGGACTCGCCGGGTTTTGTGGTGGAAAAGGGCTAAAAGAGCCGGGCATAGAGCCGCCGCTCTGGCCCCAGGGACTCTGCTGGCCGCTTCCTCCCATCCCTCCCATGTTGCTTTCCCAACTCTGCTGCTGTGGTGCTCCTTGCATCGCATTCAGAGGAGCACCACAGCGCGGGCAATTGGTCAATGAGCGCGCGGGTGAGAGTGGTAATCCGCAATTCGTACATCTCATCAAAAAAACCTCTTGTACTAGAGAATCAAGATCGTCGCATCTGATTAAACGAATGAAAATGCATCTGGTTCGCATGCGCGGAAGAATGGGCTATCTGGTGAGAGAGGATGAGCATCTCGCAAGCGAGATCACATAGACAGCTATCGGCCTGTATGCTATACTCACCTCAGTCAGGTAGATAGCCAGAAGAGGAAAAAAACGTGGTGTATGAACATGTAAAGCGTGATTTTGCCGAACCCGGCGCCCCCAGGGCTGAGGTTATGGCAAACCTGGCGCAGCAGACCTCCCGCCTGCGTGTTGCGCTCCAGGACGCTTTGAGCGTTCGCTCAGGACCGGAGGAGGGTAGTGACGCCTGGTTGCTGCTCAATGCCTTTGTCAGTGACGATCACGCTGAATATCTCGCGCAATTTGAACAGTCGGGCCGCGCGCTGGCCGAACAGGGCGGGAAGCTGGATACGCGTTTACAGGGCTTGCAGGTTTGTGTCGATGCCTTGAGCGGCGAGTGTCGAACCTTATTTGCCGATCAGCCTGCTTATCAGTTCGCGTCTCTCTCTCTGCTTTTCCAGCTCCATTCCGCCGCGCTGCTGGCCCTGACCAGGGGATATCAGAGCGTGGTTGAGCAGGTGATGGCGGAGCGCCGTGAGATGGGTGAGCATCTGGAGCGGCGTTTGCAGACCTTGCAGCGCATTAACAGTATCAGCAATTCGGCGGTGGATCAGGACCAGACGTTGGAGAGTACGGCTCAGAAAGTGGCTGAGGAACTGGGCGTTGATCTCTGTTCGATCTTTTTCTATGACGAGCTTCAGCGTATTTTGACCCTGCGCGCCACCAATGGCCCGCGCCCTCTGGGAGGTATGCACTACGTTTTGCGCCTGGGCGAAGGCTATAGCGGCTGGGTGGCCGATAAAGGCCGCCCGCTTTTGATGCCGGACACCCTGGCCGAAGCGGCTTTTGCCGCCGAGTCACGCGTCTACGGCCCGGAGTATCGCGGCCTGATGGCGCTGCCCATTATCTTCTTCGGCAATGTCGAACGCCTGATCGGCGTAATCAGTGTCCAGAGCGCCGAGCCGCGCGAATTTACCGGGGAAGAGATCAACTTCCTGGAAGTCGTGGCCGGCATCATCGCCATCAACAACGAAAACGGGCGTCTGTATGAGCAAACCGATGAGCAACTGCGGCGCAAGGTCCATGAACTGGCCACTATTCACCGCGTTACCGGCATCATTGCTTCGACGCTTGACCTGGATCGTGTTTTGCAGATCATTACCACGCAGGCTGTGCAGTTGAGCGGAGCCGAGCGTTCCTGCATCTTTGAACTCGATCCCGCGCGCAAGCATCTCGACGTGCTGGCCCACTATGGTCTGCACGGCGCCGATGTCAGCGGTATTCATGTCGAGGTGGGCCAGTGCTGCGCCGGGCGCGCGGTCGAGACGGGTCTGCCCACGCGCGCTATCGATTGTCTGTACAGCGATGAAAAATGTTTCTTGCGCCAGGACCCCATGGTTTCTTCAGATATCCATTCTGTGCTCTGCGTACCTCTCCAGGTCAAGCGCAAGGTGCTGGGCTGTATCTGCATCTACAGCAGCCATCGCCATCTGCTCAGCCCGGAACAGATGCAGCTGGTTGTCACCTTTGCCAATGAGGCCGCCATCGCCATCGACAACGCGCGCCTGTATGAAGAGACGCGGCGTGGCCTTGAATTGAAATCGGTGCTGTTGCGCGAACTGCACCATCGCGTCAAAAATAACCTGGCGACCGTCGCGGGCATTCTATCTTTGCAGCGGCGGCGCACCAAATCGCCGGAGGTGCGCTATATTCTGGCCGAGAGTGTCAATCGTGTGCAGGGGCTGGCCGCCACGCACGATCTGCTCTCGCACGAGGATGTCAGCGAGGCGCGTGTGGATGAGATTGCGCGCAAAATCGTCGGCGTGGCCAATGCCAATATGCGCCCGCCGGAAACCCATATCATCTTTGAAGTAGAGCCGTGTGAGATCGTCATCCCCTCGCGCGCGGTGGCGATTCTGGCCCTGGTCCTGAACGAGATTGTCTCGAATGCCATGAAGCATGGCATGAAAGGCATGAGCGAGGGCAAGGTCAGCATTCGGGGCTACGAGGAGCGTGGCCAGGTTGTCGTGGAGGTGTATGATACCGGCCAGGGGCCGAGCGGACCCCTGGAAGAAGAGAGCTCGGAGGGTCTGGGTCTCTCCCTGATTCGCAATATGATCGGTGATCTACGAGGGCAGTTTACCCTGCGTCGTACAGAGGAGACGCCGCCGCGCACCTGCGCGGAAGTGCGCTTCCCCCTGGAACAGAGTTCGTCATAAATCGGTGTCAGTCGGCACAGGACGAGAGAACAGGTAGAGTTGTTGAGGTCGGCAGCCCTTGACGAAGGGCTTGACGGGGCCGTTTCCTGGCAGCTCTCCCCTTTTCTCGCGCTGCCTCGGACGGCGTACCTGTCGCGCAAAGGCTGGCAGAACACGGGTCTCCATTTATCAGTGGTTTTCTTTTTGGGTGTCTTTGTGGAGGTTGTAATTGATGAATAAGCCAGATTTCTCGCAAACGCGAGCATCCGGTGGATGGGAGGCATCTACTCGTATTCTGGTGGTGGAGGATGACGCGGATATTCAACATGTGTTGTGCGTGTATTTGAAGCACTCTGGTTTTGAAGTGCGCGGCGCCTCAGATGGTCAGGAAGCCATCGCCGCGATCCCTGAGTTTTGCCCTCATTTGATAGTGCTGGACCTCATGATGCGCCCGGTAGACGGCTGGGAGGTTTTGCACTGGCTGCGCTCACGCCGCCAGGTCGCGCCACCAGTGCTGGTTCTGACCGCTCTGACCCAACTGGAGGATCAGGTGCATGGTTTTGAGGCGGGCGCCGTCGAATATCTCACCAAGCCGACCCAGCCGCGCGTGATTGTGGAGCGCATTCGCAAAATTCTTGCCCTATCCCACGAACAGAGGGCGCTGCTTCAGCATCAATTGCAGGAGCAGCAGCGCAAGACTCTGGATTTGATCTCAGCTCCTCAACCTGATGAGTTTACCTATTGAGGCGTAACGCGTTCAGCGGTTGTCCGCATCTGGTGCAGAAGCGATCTCTGATGCGATTTTCAAAGTGGCAGACCGGGCAGCGGTTTAACAGATACCGGCAGCCCGTGCAATAGCGCATCTCGGCGGAATTGGGCCGCTGGCAGTTGGGGCAGGGATACAGCGGACTGGTCGGCGTGTGTTCAATGCCGCGCTGCATAATGCCCGACGCGCCAGGATTGGCGTAGGCTATATTGATACTGGCCGCTTTGATGGCCTGGTCGAGCGCCTCCGCCATCGAGTTGGCGCGCTGGTAGCGAAACTCTGGCTTTTTTTGCAGCGCGATGAGAATCACATCGCGCACAGCGGGCGGAATCTGCTGATTAAAGCGGCGCGGATCGGGCGGCTCCTCGTAAATCTGGCTATGGGCAAGGGCCGGGTAATTATCGCCTATAAAGGGCGTGCGCCCGGTCAGACACTCGAAAAGCATCACGCCCAGCGCGTAAATATCGGCCCGCCCATCGACATTCTCTCCCTTACATTGCTCAGGGGACATGTATTCCGGCGTGCCCACGCCCGCGCCCGGGCGGGTCAGCTCTTTGGTTCCCTCCAGCACCTTCGCGATCCCGAAGTCAGAGAGGATCGGGCGATTGCCCTGATCCATCAGCACATTGACTGGCTTGATGTCCCGGTGAATAATACCCTTGCGGTGCGCGAAAGAGAGGGCATCGGCCAGTTGTTTAAAAATCGCATTAACCTCTTCCAGATCCATCGATTTGCTACCGCCCTGGCGTATGGGCATCGCGTCGATTTGCTGTTTCAGCGTACCGCCATCAACCAGTTGCATAACAATA
This sequence comes from Ktedonobacteraceae bacterium, assembly GCA_035546055.1. Classification (GTDB taxonomy): domain Bacteria; phylum Chloroflexota; class Ktedonobacteria; order Ktedonobacterales; family Ktedonobacteraceae; genus Paraktedonobacter. Next base: position 4,512 of record DASZXF010000111.1, on the reverse strand, counting down.
TACAGGTGCCCGTTCTGCTCATTGAAGTCATGGATAGTCACAATATTGGGATGCGAGAGGCCGGCCACCATCTTTGCTTCAAGGTTAAAGCGCTCCACAAAACTGCGGTCCGCTGCATACCAGGGAGGAAGAACCTTGACAGCTACCTCCCGGCCAAGATTTTCCTGGATGGCGCGATAAACACGAGCCATACCTCCCTGGCCCAGAGGGGCCAGGATCTTATAATTCCCAAGTGTTGCGCCAATCAGGGGGTCTTGTTGCATCATGTACTCTATTGCAGGGTTCTCAAAGCGGGCAGCTATTGCATATATAGAAAAACTCAACCGCTTTGGGTAATATAGACAGAACAGCCGAAATGATCAAGGCATCTCATACAGAAAAAGCACACACATTCCGCAAGAACGGCAATATAAACTGCTATAGGGAAAACAGGTAAAACGCGGATCTGGAGCGCATGTCCTCCCTGGCAAATGAATCGCGTCGAACCGGCTTGGTCCGCTGACGACTCCACGCGCTCCCATCGCTGTCTTTAGCGCCGGCCAAAGACCAGAACCGTCTGCCCCAGTTGGATTTTATCGCCGTCCTGAAGTGGATAGGGCTGATATTTGTTGACCTGCTGGCCGTTGACCTTGGTGCCATTCGCGCTGCCCTCATCTCTCAGCGCGTAGTTGCCGTTACCCTGGCTGATGATAGAGGCATGCAGGCGTGAGACGGCGAGATCTTCCAGGAAGATGTCGCTTTCGCGGCTGCGGCCAATGCTGAGAGCCTCTTTACGTACTTCGTAGACCCTGCCCGGTTCTTTGCCCTCTTCAATGCGCACCAGGCCCATACGTCCGGCGGCTACGCCACCCATGGGGGCGCCTGCCTGTCCGCCACGCAACACTGTGCGGTCACTCTCGGGGTTCTCAAAGCCACTTCCGCCAAAGCCCTGCTGAGGCTGGCCCCAACCGGGAGCGCTGGCGGGTTGCTGCTGAGCAGGCTGGCCCCAGGCATTTTGCGCCGGAGACTGTTGCGCGACCTGGGCCTGAGCGGGCTGACCCCAGTTACCACCTGAGCCCGGCGCTGGCTGACCCCAGCCTTGCTGAGCGCCCGGCTGAGCCTGCTGACCCCAGCCCTGTTGAGCGGCCTGCTGTTGAGCCCAGGGGTCTTGCTGAGCGGCCTGCTGAGGCTGCTGGCCCCAGCCCTGCTGAGCGGCCTGCTGCTGAGCCCCGGGATCTTGCTGAGGAGCTTGCTGACCCCAGCCCTGCTGAGCGGCCTGCTGTTGTTGCTGAGCCCAGGGATCCTGCTGAGGAGCCTGCTGGCCCCAGCCCTGCTGAGCGCCCTGTTGAGGCTGCTGCCCCCACCCCTGTTGTGCCCCCTGCTGCTGTTGCTGAGCCCAGGGGTCTTGCTGCGGCTGAGCCTGCTGGCCCCAGCCTTGCTGAGCGCCCTGCTGCTGCCCCCAGCCCTGCTGCGCCCCCTGCTGACCTTGCTGTTGCTGGCCCCAGGGATCTTGCTGGGCCGGCTGCCCCCAGCCGCCCTGCTGCTGCGCGGGGTTTTGCGCACCCCAACCACCCTGCTGGCCCCATTGATTGTCTCCAGACATACCTGCTCCTTGCGAATTCCATTGCCCGGCGCCCTGTTGCCCGGACTGCCAGCCGGGTGTCCCGGCGGCGTTGTTATCGTTGTCTTTCTTTTTCTTTCCACTGCTACGGAAGAGCATGAGTGCCACCCCCAGAATAATGGCCGCTATGATCAGGATAGCTATCGCAATGACTACATTGCTGCGGTAAAACGGCGTCTGTCCTGTCGTATCGGCTATGACTACTAACATGAGATCCACTCTCATCCTATTCACCTTCTCCTGGATGTAGGAGCGGAGTACCGGACCGCACTCCCCTACGAGACCGTTTTAGCGCAATTCAAAACGTACCTCAACGCTCCCAAAGCGGAGAACATCCCCGTCTTTGAGCGCGCGCTCTTCGTAAGGCGCGAGAACCTCGCCATTTAAGCGGGTCTTGTTCAGGGCGTTGAGGTCTTCGACAGTAAATTGCCCATGTTGATTGCGCAAATAGGCGTGGCGCCGCCCGACCGTCTTATCAGCCAGGTTGATTTCTGGAAAGATGCCAAGCACCGGGTCCTGGCGCCCGACAACCATCAGATCCCTGTTCAGCGCAATAGCCTGGCCGTTCGAGGCGACCAGCAGGCGGGCCTGCTTCCTGGGAGGAGGTGGTGTTGGTCTGCTGAAACCTTCCTCTGGTGTTACCATGAAGTGTCCAGCTTGCTCTCTCTGCCCCTGTTCGTCGGCCACTCCCTGGCGCTCTTTGAGATCATGCAGTTCAGAAAGAGAAGCTTGCACACGCTGTTGGAGCTGCTCAAGCGCGTTGATAAACTCTCGCGGCGTACTGTAACGGTCCGCCGGCGATTTCGCCATCGCTTTTTGCATGAACAGATCGACTTCGCGCGGCAATTCTGGCCTTACCCGGCAGATGGACGGCACTTTGTCGTTCATGTGCTTCACCACAATATCAACCGCCGTCTCACCTTCAAAGGGAGGATTCCCCGTGAGCATTTCAAAAAGAACCGCTGCCACCGAGTAGAGATCAGAGCGTGTGTCGGCAGAACGCCCGCTTTCGGCCTGTTCGGGAGGGATGTAGTACGCCGTGCCCATGAAGACGTTCGATTGGGTCAGCGTGACTGTCTCCCGGCTCCGCGCCAGGCCAAAATCGGTAATTTTGACGGCACCTTTGCTGTTAATAACGATATTCTGTGGCTTAATATCACGATGCACTACGCCGTGCTTGTACGCCGTGTCGAGCCCTTCACCGATCTGTTGCGCGTAATCCAAGGCGCGCAATGGCTCCATCGGACCATGAGTCAGCGTATGGTATTTCAGGTTTTGCCCATCTATATAGTCCATGACAATATAATGCAGATCGTTATCGTCTCCATAGTCAAAAATACGTACAATATGAGGATCGCTCAGTTGCAGAAGTATGTGGGCTTCACGCTGAAAACGCGCCAAAAGCTCCCCGTCGTCCGCGAATTCAAAATGCATGATCTTGACTGCGTAGATGCGGTTGTTTTTGGTGTCACGTGCAATATAGACAGTCGCAAAACTGCCTCGCCCAAGCTCATCAATGAGTTTGTAACGACCCTTGATGACACGTCCTATCATGTCACCACTCATGAATCGCGCTCCTTTTCAAAGGCTATTCCTCGCGGCTATTATACATCATTCAGGATGGAATGTCATGACCACGTGTGTTTACCTTTGTCCTATCACTAATGTGAAACGGTTGAGACTGATAAACAGTTCGCTCTATGGGCCTGCTTTCCTAAATGAACGCGTCTACTAACATTTCTATTCTCTTATGATATAGTATCGTCATAGAACTTGCATTTCCAGCTATTTTGCCACAAATTTTTGCGAGGTTGCGCATGATGTCGCCAATTCAGGGTGTTTTGCTCGATGTCGATGGTGTTTTACATGTCAGTATGTCTCCTTTGCCCGGCGCGGCGACGGCTCTGCGCTGGTTGGGACAAAAGCACTATCCTTTTTGCTGTGTTACTAATACAACGACTTTGTCCCGCTCTACTCTCGCACGAACTTTACAGGCCATCGGACTGCCTGTGGAGCCCGCGCAACTGGTGACGGCGCCGGTGGCCACGGCTGGCTATATCCGCCAGGTCTATCCCGGTAAGCGCTGCTGGCTGCTGACGAAGGGCGATACCGCCGAGGATTTCAGCGAGATCGAACTGGTGGATGAGCGCGCAGATGTGGTGGTCATCGGCGGCGCTGAAGAGTTGCTCTCTTATGAAACGATGAATAAGGCTTTTCGGATGCTGATGGATGGGGCGGACCTGCTGGCCATGCACACAAATCTTTACTGGAAGACGCGCCAGGGTCTGCAACTGGATAGCGGACCGTATGTCTATGCCCTGGAGCGCGCGACTGGCAAAAGCGCGACTGTGCTGGGCAAGCCCAACCGGACCTTTTTTGAGCAGGCGTTGATGACGCTCAATCTGCCTGCCTCGGCGGCGGTGATGGTGGGCGATGACCTGGAAAACGACGTGTACGCCGCCCAGCAGGCGGGGCTGCGCGGTTTGCTTGTCACCAGCGGTAAACACTCTTCAACCTCGCCCCTGCTCGCCCACATCCATCCTGATGCTATCCTGCCCTCCATTGCCGATCTGCCCGCCTGGCTGGAAAAAGCTGCCCGGCAGGAATAATGGAAGCTGTCTCATTGCAGGATCTTATCAGCATCCCCAATTTTTCGGAGGCGGCCTCAAGCGCTGGTGGCGCCCCGCCCCCCTCTTTTTGGACTCTGTTGGCGAATGACACGAAAGCTGGAAACAATGCAGCATGATGAGCACAAAACGCTTGTTCAAAGAGCTTTGGCTCCAAGCTCCATTCCACTCATGCTCGCATTCGTCAACAGAGTCTTTCCTGGTGGGGTTTCCACCAGGCTATTCCCAGGTGACAGGCAGGTGCGCAGGTCCAAAGGTTGCCGTGTCGTTCGGCCTCCAGGGCAC
>DASZXF010000110.1:0-5044 GCA_035546055.1 Ktedonobacteraceae bacterium | reverse complement strand
CACGCGCTGGCGCTGCTCCTCGCCGGCAAAGCCCTCCCAATCGATGGCGCAGCCAGCCAGCCAGAGCGTGCCCAGCGCCTCGATCAGCGTCTGTTGATCGCTTTTCTTCTGCGCCTGGACGGGCAGGAGGGCGACGATCTGTGCGAAGCGAGTCGGCGGACAGGCGGGATGTTGTCTGACAAATGAACCCAGGCCCAGACCGCGTCCAACCTCCAGCAAGGCCAGCTCATCTCCCGCCAGCAAGTTACCGATGGCGTCCACCATGCGCACGGTCTGGCAGAGATGCCGGCCCCAGTACGCCGGATCGCACGCCTCAGCCGCGCTGATCCAGTCGCCGGTGACGTTGGAGAGATAGGGAATGTGAGGTGGCCGCAAGCGGACCCGGCTCACCAGTTCCTCCAGGTCTGCCCGGATGCGCTCCATGTGTACCGAGTGCAGCGCATGAGTAGTATTCACGCGCTGAAAGGCCACGCCGTCCGCGCTCAGACGGGCGCGCGCCTCGGCGATGCCGGCGCGGCTGCCTGAGAGGACGCTGGTATAGGGCGCGGTGACAGCCCCCAGCGAAACCAGGGGACCGAGATACGGCTGAATCTGCTCCTCCGATAACATCACCGCCAGCATCTCTCCCGGCTCAAGCGTCTCCAGCAGCCTGGCTCGTCCGATCACCAGTTGCAGAGCATCCTCCAGGGCGAACACGCCCGCCAGGCAGGCCGCGACATACTCGCCCAGGCTATAGCCCAGCATGGCCTGCGGGCGCAGACCCCAGGCGAGCAACAACTGAGCGTGCGCGTAGGCGCTCAGGAACATGGCCGGGTGGGCCACCGTTGGCGGCATCTGCTCCTGCTCAGCGATACTCCCCTGGCGCTTCAACTGTTGTCCGCCGGCGCCCACCGCGACGGGCGTCTCTACCGCAAGCGTCAGCAGGGCGGTGGAGACTTGCGCGGCCAGTTCGGGGGCGAGTTTTTTCAGCAGGGCCAGCCCCTCATCGAGCGCGGCCCGATAGCGGGGTTCGCGCGCGTAAAGTTCCCCTGCCATGCCTGGGAACTGCTCACCCATGCCGGCGATCAGCCAGGCCACGCCGCGCTGCTGCTGCGCCTCCTCGCGCTCCTTCCATGCGCGCTGACGCAGGCCGTCCAGCGCCTCTTCCCGACTCTGGCAGACCAGCATGCGGCGCTGCGCGAAACGGCGGCGTCCCACCTGGAGGGTATAGGCAATATCGGCCAGGGGAACCTCTGGATGCGTCTCCAGGTAGCGCACCAGCTGCTCAGTCTGAGCCTCCAGCGCCCGCTGCGTGCGCGCGGACCACAGGAGCACCTGCGGCGTGCGCGACTCCCCGGAGGCGGGGCGGGCCGGCGCTTCTTCCAGCACGACATGGACATTGGTGCCGCCCATGCCCAGCGAATTCAGGCCGGCCCGGCGCACGCCCTCCCGGCGCTCCCAGGGCGTCAGGCGGGTATTCACATAGAATGGACTGTGCGCGAAATCAATCTCTGGATTGGCCCTGGTGAAATGCAGACTGGGCGGGATCTCGCGATGATGCAGCGCCAGGGCAGTTTTAATCAGGCCGCTGATCCCGGCGGCGCGGTCCAGGTGGCCGATATTGGTCTTGACCGAGCCCAGTGCGCAGTATCCCTGCTGTTCAGTCCACTGGCTGAAAGCCTTGCTCAGGGCCGCCATCTCAATCGGATCGCCCAGTTCGGTACCCGTGCCATGCGCCTCGACATAGCTGATCGATTCAGCGCTCACTCCGGCATTGCGCAGCGCCTGCTCCACCACCTGCGCCTGACCTGCCACGCTGGGCGCGGAATAGCTGACCTTGAGCGCGCCATCGTTATTAATAGCGGAGCCTTTGATGACCGCGATAATCTGATCGCCGTCGGCCAGGGCATCGCTGAGCCGTTTCAGCACGACCACGCCCGCGCCGTCGCCGAAGAGGGTGCCGCTGGCCTGCGCGTCGAAGGCCCGGCAATGTCCGTCAGCCGACTCCATGCCGCCCTCCTGGTGGACATAGCCGGCCACCGTGGGCACACGCACTGACACGCCCCCGGCCAGGGCCAGATCGCATTCGCCCTGGCGCAAGCTCTGACAGGCCAGGTGAACGGCGACCAGGGAGGTAGAGCAGAAGGTCTGCACCGCGAAGCTCGGTCCCTTGAGGTTCAGCTTGTAAGAAACCGTGGTGGTCAGTGCGTCCTTGTCGTTGCCAATCACCATCTGGTAATCATCATCGGGCATATATGCGGGATGTCCCAGCATGCCCAGCAGGTAGGTACTGATATTCGCGCCCGCGAAGACGCCGATCAGACCGGGGAAACGCTGCGGATCGTAGCCCGCGCGCTCCAGGGCTTCCCAGCAGACCTCCAGAAAGAGGCGGTGCTGCGGATCAGTAAAGGCCGCCTCACGCGGACTATAGCCAAAAAAGGCGGCGTCAAAGTGAGCGACATCGTTGAGCACAGGGCGGGCCGCCACAAAACCGGGCCGGTCGAGCAACTCGGGCGCGGTGCCGGCGGCCAGTAATTCCTCTCGGGAAAAATGCCTGATCGACTCCACGCCAGCCCGCAGATTGTCCCAGAAAGCCTCTACGCTGTCCGCGCCGGGGAAGCGTCCGCTCATGGCCACCAGCGCGATATCCCGCGTCTCGCCGCCGGCGTTCTGTCCAGCTCGCGCGCGGCGCTGCTCCAGCGTCTGTTCCAGGCCGTGTTCCCGCTGCACCTTTTCCTCCGGCAGGAGGTAATCAAGCAAGGCCTGAATGGTGGGGGCTTCAAAGAGCGCCACGGCGGGAAGCTGCACCTGGAAGGCCTTTTTCAGCTTTTGCATGACCTCCAGACCGATCAGCGAATTGCCGCCCAGGTCAAAGAAATTGTCATTCAGTCCGACCTCGCTGAGGCCCAGCGCCGCGCTCCAGATGCCTGAGATGATGCGCAGATAATCCGCTCGCTGTCCTGGCAGCGCTGGCCGGGGGCGCTCTGTCTGCTCTGCCGCCTGGAGAGCGGGCACAAAAGGTTCGTTTTTGACCCACTGGCGCAGGCGCGCGGCGAATGAGCCGGTCGAGATCAGCAGTCGATCAGGCAGGGCCGGCTGGGCAAGTACCTGCTCAAACACGCGCAGGGCTTCTTCCCCGCTCATGCTATAGACCGCGACACTTGAGCCAACCGCCGGTGTCTCTCCGTCGAGTTGCCAGGTGTCCCAGTTGACGCTGAGCCAGGGAGTCGCGCCGCCCGCCGCCTGTTGTTGATGGGCAAAAGCGTCCAGATAGCGGTTCGCCGCCGCATAGGCCAGCAGACCCAGGCCGCCGAGTTGAGCCGAGATAGAGGAGCAGAGCAGGCAGAAATCCAGCCTGTGCGCGCTCAGGACACGGCTGAGAGTCCGCACGCCCTGCACTTTGGCCCGGAAATGCAACTGACAGAGCGCCTGGTCGGTCTGCGCGAGCAGGGCAAAGGCTTCGCTATTGGTAAAGCCGGCGGCGTGAATGACCCCGTGGAGCGTTCCCCAGCGAGTCTGAATCTCCGCCAGTCCGGCGCGCAAGGCCGCTTCATCGGCGACATCTGCCTGGATAATCAACACCTGTCCGCCAGCTTGTTCAATCAGTTGCATCTGGCGAATCTGGCGGGCTACCTTCTCCTGTTCATCGTGGGTGGCCAGCCAGGAGGCCCAGGCCTCGCGGGCGGGGAAAGGCGAGCGCGTGGTCAGGGCCAGGCGAGCCTGCAACGTTTGCCCCAGGTGCGTGGCCAGCGCCAGGCCCAGGTTGCCCAGGCCGCCGGTGATCAGATACACGCCTTCACGGCGTAAGCGGGAAGCCTGTTCTGTGCGCTCAGCCAGTCTGACGGGACGATAGACCTGCGTGCGACGTGAGCTGCCATCGGCGCGCAACTGGCAGGACGCGGCGGTGCCAGTGCATGCGCTCAGCACGCGCTCGATCACCGCCGGCTGCGTCCAGCTCTCGTTTTCAGCGAAAACCACTTCCAGCGAGCGGCAGATGAGGGCGGGATATTCCTGAGAGATGACCAGGCCAGCCGCCTGAGCCAGAGCATTGAGCGCTTCCGGCGCCTGTCGCGCGCGCACATCGCTCAGCAAAATGATCTGCGTTTCCCTCGTGCTCTCCTGGGCGATCATCGCCTGGACCAGAGCAAGCAGACTATAAAAGCTCCGCTGCAGGCTTTCCTCAAAGGCCTGCGGGTCTTCCGGTGCCTGTTCGACGCCCCAATGATGAATAATCGTGCGCGGGAGCTCGCCTCGCGCGCGTAAGGTCTGCCAGAGTCGCTGATAATCTTCTGGTTGCTGCGGGCGCAGACCATAGCTTGCCTCATCAAACTGGCGCCAGCTCGCAGCCGGTGTCACGCTATAAGCCGTCTCGCCGCGCTGGCGCAGGTGCGCGACCAGGGCATGATCTGGACCAGCGGCCCCGGCGAAAATCAGCCAGGGGCCATAGCCTTGCAGCGAGCGCGGCGATGCCTCCGGGGGGAGTTCTTCCCACGCCGGCGCGTAGAACCAGTCAGTTTGTCCGGCGCGTTTGCCGGCTTCTGACGCGTCCTGGCCACGGGCCGCCGTAGCAGGTGGTTGTACCCAATGCTGTTGACGCTCGAATGGATAGGGAGGAAGGCAGAGCAGCCGGCGCGGCGCGGACGAGGCCGACGCCGGCCAGCTCATGGCCGCGCCCAACTGCCAGAGCTGCGCGGGTATGTTCCACAGGGCTTCACGCGCGGAAAACTGGCGAGTGGTCCCGGCTGGTTGCAGCGTCAGGCAGCGTTCAGCAGTGGCAAGGCCGGGATGTTGCAGCACAAAAGAGCGCAGCGCCTGCCCGGCGCCCACTTCCACAAAGAGCGCCGTGGGATAGCGTTCGGCTATCTGCCGGATGGCCCGCGAGAACTGCACCGTCTGGCACATATGCTCGCCCCAGTACGCCGGATTGGTCGCTTCTTCGGCAGTCACCCAATTCCCGGTGACGTTTGAGAGATAGGGCCATGCCGGGGCGGAACGCTGGAGAGAACTGGCCAGCGCAGTCAGGGCCGGCTTGAGGAAGGCCAGTTGAGCGGAATGAAAGGCCTGG
>DASZXF010000109.1:0-1546 GCA_035546055.1 Ktedonobacteraceae bacterium | reverse complement strand
GAACTGGCCAATAACGGTCAGTATCTGCTGGCCGCGTTTTTCCTGACCTACGGTCTTTCGAATATGCTGCTGAGTCCGCTGGCCGAGCGGCTGGGGGCGAAACGCAGCGCGCTGGGAGCCATTGTTGCCTTTTCCGTCTGCACCCTGCTCAGCGCGCCGCTGGGACAATGGCTGGCGGCCCTGATCGGTCTGCGCCTCCTGCTGGGCGTGGGCGAGGGTGTGCATGTGCCCATGCTGGGTGCGATCACCAGCCGCTGGTTCGCCCCTCATGAGCGCTCACGCGCCAATGCCATCTGGAACGTCGGTATCCTGGTCGCCACCGCGCTCGGCCCCCTCTTCCTGGTCCCGCTGATCAGCGCCTCTGGCTGGCGCGCCGGCTTTGCCATTCTGGGAGTGGTCGGACTCATCATCTCCGTTCCCCTCTTCTGGTTTTTCGTCGATGACCGGCCAGCGGTGAACTACAGTCAGACCGGCGTCCCATTTCCTCTTCCTCTTTCCGCTGCCGATGATACAGGTGATGGTGTATCTAAGAAGGAAGTCAGTGGGCAGCCGCGCAGTTATACGCGCAGCGGAAGTTTCTGGTTGCTGGTGGTAGGAGGTACCCTGAACGCCTTCTGCGGCTTTGGCGTCTTGAGCTGGCTGCCCACCTATTTTACGCGCGCCAAGGGCATCGATTTTGATCAGCTGGGCTGGCCGCTGGCGCTGGTCTTTACCTCCGGCATTATCAGCGTCCTCTTGCTGGCCATCCTGGGTGATAGAATCAATCGCCGGGCCTGGCTGGCCAGCGCGGGTCTGGGCGTGGCGGGCATCCTGGTCTTTTGCGCTTCGCACTCAAACAGCCTGGGACTGCTGGTCCTCTTCTTCGCGGCGGCGGTCTTTTGCCAGAGCGCCTATACCGGCCAGGAGCACGCCCTGGTGCAGCGCCTGGTGCCTGCTGAGCGTGTAGGAGCTGGCACCGGTCTCTACAACGGTCTTTCTGTGCTCATCGGCGGCGTCGGCGGGTCGTTGATTCCCGGCACCATCGTCGCCCTCACCGGCGATTTCAACGCAGGTCTTTTGAGTATTGTGCTTGGCGCCCTGCTCGCCGCGCTCGTGCTGGGACTGCTGGCGCGCATAATCAAATATTAGCCGGCTCCGGTCAGAGCGGCAGGCTGCTTTGTGAGGTGTGTCACCCTGTTCTGGTCAGAACCTGTGCTATACTGCAAGTACTTTGAAGGGCGCGCTCACAGGCGGCAGATGCGCCCTTCACAGGCGATACAGGCAGCCTGCCACGGTTCCGTCGGCAGTTAATTCTCCAGCTTTTTATATTCCCGGCAGGCAATAAACTGATCTTTACTGCCCTCTGGCGGCATCTGATTTGAGGGGAGGGACATCCTCGACCCACCACGGGCTGAAGAATTTGATCGTGCGCGCGTTATAGCGTCCCAGAATAGCGCGAATCTGCTGGATCTCCTGGGGGGCGCAGGCGCGCAGAGAAGCGCCACAGGCGCGGACAAACAGAATGTGATGGCCCTCGCGTGCCTCGAAGCGGAAGATATCGATGCCG
>DASZXF010000108.1:0-3737 GCA_035546055.1 Ktedonobacteraceae bacterium | reverse complement strand
GTCCTTTCCTGCGCGTCACCTTTACCCTGAGCGCGGAGGACGAGGCGCGGGACAGACCCGCCACGCGTCAGCGTTGCCAGCTGGATATCAGCCAGCAATCGCGGGCGCGCACGCTGGCCACCTCTCCGCTCAGCGAGCGGGACGCGCTGTGCCGCGTGAGCCGCTACCAGACCTACGAGAAAGAACTGCGCCCGGCGGGTCTGCGCGGCGCGGACGTGGAGGAGACCTTTCAGTGTCCTCAAGCGGATCGAGATGCCGTAGCCACCGCAACATCCTTTTTCGGGCAAGGATAGAGAGGCCGGATGCGCGAGAGCCGCTTCAGCGAGTCCACTCCGGCTTCAGCCGGGATGCTGGCACGCCTCAGAGGCCGAAGCAACACGAACATGCGCGCTGGAGCGTCGCTGCAACAGCGCGCATGTTCCGTGGAAGCGCGCAGATGAGAGCGGCGGGCGTCCCGGCTGAAGCCGGAGAGCGCTCGCTGAAGCGGCTCTCTTGCGGGGAGACGGGAACACCAGAAAAGATAGTGAGAGAGAAAAGAAAGGATAAAGAGAGATGACAACCGACCTTCCCAGGGGGGTGCAGGTGCGCGCGCCCCGTAAAGAAGATCAGGCCGCCATTGTTGACCTGCTGGTGGCCTGTGATATGAGCGACTGTGGCAAAGCCGACAGCTCGCTTGAAGTGCTCCAGCAGGAATGGCGTATTGAGCATTTTGATCCTGAGCAGGATGCCTGGATCGCTTTCGCCGATGGGCGCCCCGTGGGGTACGCGGCTATCCCGAATCATCGTGCCCCGCGTGCGCGTTTTTATGGTCGAGTGCATCCTGACTATCGCGGGCGGGGACTTGGCTCATATTTACTGGCCCGGGTCGAAAAGCGCGCCCGGGATTTTGTGCATCTGGCCAGGCCCGATGAGCGTGTTTTTCTTCAGACCTGGTGTCATGGCAGCAGTTCGTCGGCGAAAAGTCTGTTGGAGATGCACGGCCATCGCTGTGTGCGCCACACCTGGGCCATGGGTATTACCATGGAGCAGCCGCCGGCTGAGCCGCGATGGCCATCGGGCATTGTGCTGCGCCCCTTTGTTCCCGAACGTGACGGGTACGCGGTTTTCGAGGCCAAAGAAAATGCTTTTCGCGATCACTGGGGCTATCTGCCTGCTGACTTCTCGTCCTGGTATCAGCAGAACGCGGCTCCGCGCGAGGGCTTCGATCCCTCGCTCTGGTTTATTGCCATGGATGGTGACGAAGTGGCCGGCATCGCGCTCTGCGGCTATTACCTGGGCCAGGGTGAAGTTGAAATCCTGGGCGTGCGACGGCCCTGGCGGCGCTCTGGTCTGGGACTGGCCCTGCTGCACCATGCCTTCGGCGAATTTTATCGGCGTGGTCTGCGTAAAGTCGGTCTGGGCGTTGACTCCGAGAGTCTGACCGGCGCGACCCGGCTCTATCAGCGGGCCGGGATGTCCATCGAACTGGTCTATGATTCCTATGAAAAAGATCTGCGCGCGGGCAAAGATAGCCGCACGCAGTATCTCACGGAATAAAGATCAGTAGATCCATATAGGATAAAAGGCTGATGTGTATTCTCTCCTGGCCGCTGCTGGGGTATGATACGCGCATGTGGGGTTAAAACGTTTGCCCCTCCTGGCGTTCTATAGGCGGCGAGTCTGTCGCTCGACAGCCTGAAGAGAGGGTTAGAGTATGTCTACTCCGGGTATAATGGTGCTGGGAGTGATCAGTGACGAGGGAATGCGCTCGATGCTACTTATCCTGCTGGTCCTTGCTGTGGTCTTTTTAGTGGCCGGGGCCGTGCTGGCAATCATGGCCCTGCGCAGTCAGCGGAAAGTTGGCCTGGATGGTTCGCAACTGGAACAACTGGAGAACGAAGCCAGTTAAGTTTTTGCGGGTGACAACCGCTTCTTTGCTTCTGGGGACATTTCTTCTGCGTGTCAATGGCGGCGCGAGCGCCCTGCTGGTTGGTCGTTTTCTGGCCCAGCTTGTCCCGCGCCATGGGCACGCCATCACCAGTGTGGAGGTGGGCCTGCTCTCGGTGGCCTATTTTATTGTCGATCTCTCCCTCTCGCCCGTCATGGGCGCCCTGAGTGATCGCTGGGGACGCCGCCTGTTCCTGACCCTTGGTCCGCTGGTGGGTCTGTTGCAAGTGACCGGCCTGTTCTTTACCACGGCGGATAATCCTTTTCCCTATTTGTTGTGCCTGCAAGTGCTGGCCGGGATCTCCTCGGCCATGCAGGTGCCGGCGGTGCTGGGCTACCTGGCCGATTATACCGCGCACCAGCCCGCTTTGCGCGCGCGCGTCATGAGCTTCTACGAGCTTGTCACCAGCGGCGGACTGGCGGTAGGCGTGGCGGCAGCCGGCTTTGTCTGGGATTACTGTGGTCGCGCCTCCTTTCTTCTGCTGGGGGTGGGCTACCTGGGCGCGGCCTGCTGTATGTTCGCCATCCCGCGTCTCAAGCCGATCCTCAAACACGCGGAAGAGCGTCCGCTGCTCAGCCGCTACGGGCGTCTGTTGCGCTCGCCGCGTCTTTTCGTCTTCATTCCCGCCTGGGTGAGCATCTTCGCCCTCATTGGCATCTGGTTCAGCTCACAACTCACCTTCCTGCTCTCCTCGCGCCGTCATCTGCCCGGCCAGGTCTTCATGGGCAGTCTGAGCGCCAATGGCGCCGGCGGCCATGTCAGCCTGATTCTCGGCGCCATTGTGCTGTTCTTTGGCCTCTGTTTGCTTTTCTGGGCCTTTTTTCTCAATAAAGTGCCGCGTTCCTTTCTTATGCTCTCCTCCATCGCTGGCATCTACCTGGCCTGTCTGGGTCTGTCCGGGCTGAATCATAATGAAACCGGCAATCCCCTGCTCACCGCCTTCGGGGTGCTCGGTCTGCTCATCGGCCTCTTCGCCGAGACCGCCTTCGCGCCCGCCGCGCTCGCTCACCTGGCCGACCTCTCCGAAGAGGCCGCCAGGGATCGCGGTGTGCTCATGGGCCTCTATTCCGTTTTCCTCGGCCTGGGTCAATTGCTCGGCAACGGCCTGGGAGGCATGTTCGCCGAGCAATGGGGCTTTGACGGTCTGATCTACCTGACCCTCCTGCTGGCCGGGGTCGCCCTGATTTCCCTGCTCCTGCTCCTGCGCGCCGAGCGGAAACAGCCCGCGCTGCAATAATAACGTGCCGGCCAGGGATACAGGTGTTCTCGCTGCCTCCTGCCCGGCTACATGCTTCTGGATGCGGTTTTCCATAGTTCTCGCGTGGCTGTCATTGGCTTCCCTTTCTTCCAGTCATGGAGGCCATGGCCGCCGCCTGTTCTGAAGGCTGACTCCCACGGTCTACAAACCGGTCTGCCATACATCCATCACCAGCGCGGCAGCATGGTGGGTATGCAGACCGAGCTGTAGACTCTGCTCAGAAAATGTCACCTGAAAAAGCTCGGAGCCATCCACGTAAACGGTCAGTCCACCGTGTTCGTTGCGCAAACGCAGCGTATGCCAGCGGATCGCCTCAAAGGTAGGGGAAAGCGGTACGCTGGCCAGCGAGCGGCATAGCGTGCCTTCCCATTGATTCAACACCAGCATCCATTGAGTCTGCTGCCGTGTATACTGCACCTGCCAGTACCGATGAGCGTTCTGCCAGAGCGTCACGCCAAACGCGGCGTCCGCGCTGATCGGCGTTTGTGACAGGCGCATGGTCACCGCGCACTCAAACGCCTTGAGGATCAGATTCTTGAGCAGGAGATGCTC
>DASZXF010000107.1:0-5451 GCA_035546055.1 Ktedonobacteraceae bacterium | reverse complement strand
CCACCGCCACCAGCTCAGGCTCCCTGTCCCAACTGTCATGCCATGGTCAATCTGACCGATAGCGTATGTCCCAAGTGCCGTTTCCCGCTTTCGCCCACCGCGTCTGGTCTGGGTATTCGTCTGATGGGCAATGCCCCCGTGACCTCGGCGCCTGTACCCTCGGCGCCCGCGCCCGCGCAGCAAAGTTCTCCCTATGCCGACCAGCCAACCATGCAGATCCTGCCCGGTTCGCCGCTACCCACCACTGTTGACCTGAACGAACCAACCCTGCCGCGTGTTCAGTACCAGCACGCCAAAGATGCCGAGTCCTTTGTGCAACAGGTGCGCGGACACAATCTGAGCCTGGCTGTGGGCACGCGCACCGATCCGGGGATCAAACGCAAGCACAAGCCCAACGAGGATAGCCTTTTCGCCGCCCGCTGGGGCGATGCGCAGTTTGGCCTCTTTGTCGTGGCCGATGGCATGGGCGGACACGCCAACGGTCAGGACGCCAGTCGCCTGGCGATTCAGACCATGATCGACTTTATGCTGCCCCAGGTCGCGAACGGAGAAACCAGGACAGACGAAGAGTTTCTCAAGCTCATGGAGGACGGCGTGCAGACCTCCAACCGCGCCGTTCACAATCGCAACATGGAGTCTCACGCCGACATGGGCACGACCATGACCGCCGCCCTGGTCGTGGGTTCCACCGCTTATGTAGCCAATGTGGGGGATAGCCGCACCTATCTTTATCGCGAAGGTGAAGGACTTTCCAAGGTCACGCATGATCACTCGGTCGTCGCCAGCCTGGTAGACGCAGGCATTATCAAGCCGGACGACATCTACACCCATCCCAAGCGCAACCAGATCTATCGCAGTCTGGGTGAAAAGCCCGTTGTCGAAGTGGACACCTTCCCCGTGCAACTGCGTCCCGGCGACAAGCTACTCCTCTGTTCTGATGGTCTGTGGGACATGGTGCGCGATCCGCTTATTCAGGACGTACTGGGCAAAACGGTCAACAATCCCGACGAAACCGGTCAGAATCTCATCAAAGCCGCCCTCAACGGCGGTGGTGAGGATAACGTCTCGGTCATCGTCGTCCAGCTCGCCGAAAATAGCGAACGTCCCGGTATCAGCGGCGTGCAACTGCTGGCCAAACCCGAAACCGTCACCGTCCCCAACGTCACCCCGCGCTCATAGCATATACATAACTGGTGCAGGCGTCTTCAAAGAGGGAAGACGCCTGCACCAGTCATGTTCAATTGTCGCACTTTCCTCGCTGTGCTATAATCAAAACAGCATTTCTAGCGTTGTTATCAAACGATGGCAACTATCTGGAGGGAAGGGCGTTGTCAACATCTATTAACATCGGTTATTTATATGCGGGTATTCTCCTGGCCGCTGGCTTTGTCTTCGCCATTATCGCAGCAACCCTGGGCGGCTTGCTGGCGCCCCATAAAAGAACCAAAGAAAAATTGCAAACCTACGAGTCCGGTGAGACTCCAATCGGTTCCGCCTGGGTCCAGTACCCTCTGGGTTTCTACATCTTTGCTCTACTCTTTGTCGCTTTTGATGTGGATATCGTGTTTATTATCTCCTGGGCGGTCATCTTCAGGCAATTAAGCATCTTCGGCTTTGTGGAAATTCTCTTTTTCATCGTTGTACTCGCGCTCGGCCTTGCTTATGCCTGGCGCAAGGGAGTAATCCGATGGCTTTAGTACCAAGTGAGAGGCGTCTCACTACTTCGCGCGGCGGATATCGCGACCAGAATGCCGCGCTGGCCCGCGACCTGGCCCCGATTGCGCAGATTACCGGCAAGGCGCTGGAACCACAGACTTTGAAAGGCGATTTTCTCAGCCTGGAAATAGATCGTACCAATCTGGTGGCTGTCTGCCGCTTTTTGCGGGATCAGCTTGGTTTTGATTTGCTCAGCTGTATCTCCGGGGTTGATATGCTCGACCACCTGGAAAGCGTCTATCATCTGCGCTCTTTAACGCGCGGCCAGCTTTTACAAATTAAAGTGCGCCTGGACAAAGACAGGCCGGAGGTGGACAGTGTGGTGTCGGTCTGGCCGACCGCGAACTGGCTGGAGCGCGAAACCTACGACATGTACGGCATTCGCTATACGGGCCATCCTGATCTGCGCCGTATGCTCCTGGACGATGATTTCGAGGGTTATCCTCTGCTCAAGAGCTTCCATCCCGTGCCCCAGGTCGTGAAAGACCGCGCGACCACCCAGGTTGATCCAAACATGGCCGTCGCCAGTCAATTTCAGCAGAAGGGTGTGGAGAAGACCGTGTACAAGAAGGTGGGGCAGGGCCAGAAGGAGCGTCTGCATCCTGGCACGCCGACCTTCGGGCACGCCTTTGAAGGGTATAACGAAGAGACAGCGGAATAACGAGGGCGTTTTCGGCCTGGAAAGTACAGTGCGTGTATGTCTAAGACGAGAAGACGAAAGAAAAACAAAGCTCGTCCTTCAGCCGGAAACGCAGCCATGCGGGAGAGTCGGAGCGAGCGTGTAGCGCCCGCGAACCTGGCCGCAGGCGTGCCAGGCATGCGCAGGCCGAGCTTGCAAAATACCGTTTTTTCGCTGATGGTGGCGCTCGGCTGTCTGGGCCTGGCTCTTTTCTTCATCTTTTTCTATGCCGAAGATGCCAACCACTATCTGTATGGTGGAATCGCGGGCCTGACTGCTCTGGGCTGGCTGGTGATCTCGGTGCGCCGCTGGTCGTCCTATCGCCAGAGTGTGCATTAGCCTGATCTTTTGTCTCGGCGCTAAGGCTGGCAGTCTGGAAAAGCAGAGAGAGCTACGAGTAGAGTTAAGAGGAAGTCCATGGTTACAAATCAGAATACAGGCGTGCATCCTGAAGTGGGCGAGTCTTCAGAGGGGCTCAAAACCCAGGAGATGTTGCTCAATATGGGCCCCCAGCACCCCAGTACGCATGGTGTGCTGCGCCTGGTGATGACGCTGGAAGGCGAAACGGTGGTCAATTGTACCCCGGTGATCGGCTATCTGCATCGCGGCATCGAAAAAATCCTGGAGAACCGCACGGTGATGGCGGGTATTCGCTATATGGATAACTGCGATTATCTGTCTCCCATGCTCAATGAAACAGCTTATGCTGGCGCGGTCGAGCAGTTGATGGGCATTGAGCCGCCGCGCCGCGCTCAATATATTCGCCTGTTGACTAACGAATTACAGCGCATTGCCAGCCATCTGGTCGGCATCGGCACGTACCTGATGGACCTTGGCGCGGTCACGCCCATTCTCTGGGCCTTCCGTGACCGCGAGGGCATTCTCTCGATGTTCGAGGCGCTGGGCGGTAGCCGCTTCAATGTCAACTATATGCGCGTGGGCGGCGTGCTCCACGATTTTCCCAAAGGCTGGCTGGATGAGTGCAGCGCCTTTCTCGATCAGCTTGAGAAAAACATGGTTGAGATGAACGGGCTGATCACCGGCAACGAGATCTTCGAGGCCCGTACTCAGGGCGTCGGCTATATCGATCAGCAGCAGGCCATCGCCTATGGTCTGACCGGTCCGATGCTGCGCGCCAGCGGCGTGAAGTGGGATCTGCGCGTCAATCGCCCCTATGGCGCGTATCGCGAAGTGCCGGTGAACGTGGTGGTACGTCAGGAGGGCGACTGCTTCGCGCGCTACCGGGTGCGCCTTGACGAGATCAACGAGAGTATTCGTCTCTGTCGCGTGGCCATCGACCGCCTGCCGGCTGGTCCGATCTGCACACGCACGCCCATTGCCCTGCGCCCGCAGCGCGGCGAAACCTATTTCGCGGTAGAGAGCAGCAAGGGCGAGCTGGGCGTCTACTTCATCAGCGACGGCAGCGAGTATCCCTGGCGAGCCAAACTGCGCGGTCCGTCGTTTGTCAATCTACAGATCCTGCCCGAATTGCTGCGTGGCCATAAGATGAGCGATGTGATTGCCATTCTGGGCAGTACCGATATTGTTCTGGGCGAGGTAGACCGCTAAAAAGGCCGCAGGGATGGTGTACAGGTTCATGCATCCCTGCGCCTCTGGAGTTATGTATCATGCATAGTGCATTGTTTTTAGCAGATCTGGGAAACGATCTGGCACATTTGGGACAGGAACTCTGGCACGGGATTATCTCGTGGGACTTCCTCCAGTTCGTGGTGGCCTTCATCTCCATCTTTGGCTTTGTGCTGACCAGCGCGACCATCCTGGTGCTGGCCGAGCGCAAGGTGATGGCCTGGATGCAGGACCGCCTTGGCCCCTATCATACCGGTCCGAAAGGCTCCCTCCAGACCGTCGCCGATGTGGCCAAGCTGCTTTTAAAAGAAGACATTCATACCAAGGGCGCTGACAAGGCGGTTTTCCTCTTCGCGCCTTCGGTCTTCCTGGCTCCGGTCATCGCGGCCTTCGCCGTGCTGCCTTTCTCGCCCTATGTGGGCCTGCCTGGCACCGCTCTGGCGACCGGCATTGTCTATCTCGTGGCCATGAGCTCAATCGATGTCGTCGGCGTGACTATGGCCGGCTGGGGCTCGAACAATAAGTACGCCCTGATCGGTGGTCTGCGCGCCGCCGCTCAGATGATCTCATACGAATTGCCCCTGGTGCTGGCTCTGATCGGCATCATCATGTTGACCAGCGTCCTGGCTCCTCACGATACGGGCATCGGCACCATCTCGCTGAAGAATATTATGGACTTCCAGTCCTCCACTTCCTACCCTGGCCGGGGCATTCCTTTCTGGGATTTCATCTTCCAGGGCTTCACCCCCTGGACATGGTTCTTCCTGGTGCAGCCGTTGATGCTGATCATCTACTACACCTGCGGCCTGGCTGAGACCAACCGCGCGCCTTTCGATCTGCCTGAAGCGGAGTCGGAACTGGTGGCCGGCTACCTCACCGAGTACAGCGGTATGCGCTGGGCCATGTTCTTCCTGGGTGAATACGGTAATATGACCATCGTCTCGGCCATCGCCACCACCCTCTTCCTGGGTGGCTGGTCCGGTCCTGGCGTGGCTTACCTGACTGGCCTGAACTCGCCCGGCTGGGGCTTCCTGGGCAATATCCTGGCCATGGGCTACTTCTTCGCCAAGATCTACGGCCTCTGCTTCGTCTTCATCTGGGTGCGCAGCACGCTCCCGCGCCTGCGTTCCGACCAGTTGATGCAGTTCGCCTGGTTGATCCTCATGCCGACCACCCTGATCAATATTGTGATCACCGGCGGCCTCTACCTGGGACTCAGCGCCGCTGGTATCAACAATACCATCTTCCTGATCGTCCTGGGCGTGGTCAACTGGATCTTGCTCTTCGTCTTTATCAGGGTTGTTGGACGCGCCACCGTCGCCACCACGCGCCGCGCGCAGGCACCCGCCATCCGCGCACAACAGCGTGCCAAAGCGGCTGCGCAACTGCCCGAACGCGCCGGCACAGCCGCCGCCGTGACGGCCCAGCAGTAAAGGAAGGAAAAACAGGTTCAGGTCCGGTATCGGCAA
>DASZXF010000106.1:0-3771 GCA_035546055.1 Ktedonobacteraceae bacterium | reverse complement strand
GGCCCCCCCCCAGCGCTCTCTTTGCGGTTTTTCATCAGAGCGAAGTTGTGACGGGAGCCGTTCAAACGTGCAAGAGCTTCTCCGGGTTCGCGATGACGCGAATGGTCTGGATTTTTTCGCCCATCACTTCGACACTTCGAGCAGGATTTCTGCCTGGGCAGCCTGCTCCTCGCGACTCTTGCGCAGTTTCATTGACGGAGCCGCGTCGCGGTCGCTGATGAAAAGCGCGATGATCGCCGAGGTCAGGGCGAGAAGCGCGGCGACAATGAAGGCCACATGGTAGGCTGTGAGATTGGGCTGCAGGCCGCCGTGTGGACCCGCCGTGACAGGACCAACCAGGCCGATAACTGTACTGAGGATGGCTACTCCCATGGCGCTCCCTATCTGGCGCTGAACATTGTTGAGCGCGGAGGCGCGTCCTGTCTCGGCGGGGGTGATAGTGGCAAAGCCCGCCGCCTGCACTGAAGTAAAGCAGAAGGCCATGCCCGCGCCTACCAGGAAGATCAACGAGCGCATCACCCACAGATCAGAGGTCAGGGCAAGCGCTCCCAGCAGGAACATCATGACCGATACGCCGAGCAGACCAAAGGTGGTCAGGCGGCGCGGCCCGATCCTGGGATACATGCGCGCGACAATCTGCGTGGCGACCACCACCCCGATGGCTTCGGGAAAGGTGGTCAGACCTGAGATAAGCGGAGAGGCTCCACGAGCTTCCTGGAGAAAGAGCGGCGCCACAAAGAGCACGCCCAGAAAAGCAGCCCCAGAAACCATCGTGACCAGATTACAGATGCAGAAGAGGCGATTTCTCAACAGGCGCAAATCCAGCATAGGCTCTTGCGCGCGCAATTCGACGACGATAAAGAGCGCCACCAGGAACAGACCCACCAGGGCGCTGCCATAAATACCCGGCGTCGTCCAGCCATAAGTCGGCCCTTCGCTCAAGGCGTACATAAGCAGACCCAGCCCGCTCCCGGCCAGCACAAAGCCCAGCGGATCAAAGCGCCCGGCGCTTTTCTCACGCGGCTGCTCTTGCAGGAAAAGCAGACCGAAGAGTAACGCCGCCACGCCAATCGGCACATTGACGTAAAAGACCCAGCGCCAGGATAATTGTTGCACCAGGAAACCGCCAATGACCGGACCGCTCGCGGGTGCGATGACCGTGGGAATGTTCAAAATACGCGAAACGCCCACGCGCTCCTCCGGGGGAAAGGTGCGATAGAGGATCGTCGTGCCAACAGGCGTCATGGCCCCGCCCGCAATCCCCTGGAGAACACGAAAACCGATCAACATTGGCAGATTCTGCGCCAGTCCACACAGCGCCGAGGCCAGACTGAACAGCCCCAGCGCCATTAAAAAGACACGCCTGGTCCCCCACTGGTCGCCCAGCCAGCCCGAAACTGGAATAATCACCGCCAGACTGATCAGATAACCCACCACCACCGCATCAATCGATGTGCTGGCTACGCCAAACTGGCGTCCCAGATCCGGCAGAGCAACATTCACAATAGTCGTATCCATAATGGACATAAACATGGCCGCGACAAACACAACACATACGCTGACCTTGGGGTTGATTTTTACAGGCATGGGCATTCTCCACGATTTCCAGAAGCCATCGCGTCCCTCGACGAATAAGGCGGGTAAATAAAAGCATGCCAACCACACTTCCCTGCCGGGCGGTTCCGCCTGGATTTAAGTAGATATCCTTAACTATTTAACACTGCAAACGAAGGCGATTATTCCGGCCAGGAGGTCAGGGGATCGCCGATTCCTTGTTGACGAAAGGTGCAGTAATCAGTACCATGAAGGTAGACACGGACAAGTGCAGGTCATGTGGAGGGGAGAGATGTCGATATCGGGTCCGCAGGGGAATCGTAGAGTTGTCCAGCATGAGGCTCTTATCGGGCGCACGCTGCAAAAGGGTGAGTATATTATTGAGGCAGTGCTGGGTCATGGTGGTATGGGTCAGGTCTACCTGGCCTCGCACGCTCAGGTCGATGTGCCGGTTGCGATCAAGCAGGTGAGGGCTGATGAGCCGCTGCCGCCGAGCGTGATTGAGGAGTTGGATCAGCTTTTACATCAAAAAGGCCAGCCTGCCCGCCCATCTGCCGGCGAATTCCCTCTGAGCGGTGGCACAAACACCGACCGTTTTTTGCGCGAGGCTTTGCTGCTGGCCCGTTTGCGTCATCCGGCGATTCCGCTGCTCTATGACTACTTCCTGGAAAATTCCCACTGGTACCTGGTGATGGAGTACGTGCCCGGCTCAACGCTGTCCTCATATATGCGTGAGCACGCTCCTCTGCCGCCGCTGGAGGCAATCAATTACGCTCTCCAGTTGTGCGATGTACTGGATTATCTGCATCATCAGAGTCCGCCGGTGGTGTTTCGCGATCTCAAGCCGGCCAATATCATTCTACATCCTGATGGCCGCTTGATGGTGGTCGATTTTGGCATTGCGCGCTATTTCAAAGAAGGGCAGTTTAACGACACGACCGATTTTGGTTCTCCCGGCTATGCCTCGCCTGAACAATACGAGGGAACAGGTCAGACCGACGCGCGCTCGGATCTGTTCAGCCTGGGGGTGATTCTGCATGAGATGCTCAGCGGCCAGCGTCCGACGCGCCGGGGCATCGAGATGGAGCAACTGGAGTCCCTGAACAAGCTCAATCCGGCCATTTCACCGGCCCTGAGCGGTCTGGTCATGGTAGCCACGCGCACCGAGCCGATGTACCGTTTTCAATCGGCCCATACCTTCTACCAGGCGTTGGAGCGCGTGCGTTCGGTCGAGGAGAGGCGCGCCTATCGCTATCAAACGCTGATGGCCGAGGTGACAGCCGCGCAAAAAACGCCCGTTTTCCCGCTCCTTATTCCTCCGCCCAGTTCGCAGGGCTTTTTGAGCAGCGAACTGGCGCGCGAACAGGACCAGCGCGCTCAGCATATGCGTATGCGCGAACAGACCCAGCGCACTACCCCGCGCGCCGGTCTGGAGCAGGAGGCGCTGGCTCATCAGCTGACATCCATCAATGAGAGCCTGAAATTGCGCGCTATTTCTTCCTCGTTTTCCCGCAGCGGGCTGCATCCTGCCGCGCTGCCAGCCGTGGCCCCCGGCGCGTCGTCGCCTACGCCCGCCGTCTCAGATTCTCCCATGGGGAAGGAACATGGACCGGCAGTAGTCGCTACACCTGCCACGCCGCCCAGATTGCCGCCAGCTCCTTCCGTGCAGCAGGTCGTGCCAGCGCCGGTGGTAGCACCGCGTAAACGCGGGAAAAGCTGGCTGCTGCTTTCGCTCTTTATTTTGCTCATCCTGCTGGCCTCCGGTTCGCTGCTGGCCTATCATTATCTGGTTCCGGCGAGCGGTCTACCCCATGCTCCCAGGTCGACATTTAGCCAGCAGGAGCTGGCTGCGCGCACGCCTACGCCTACCGTGACGCTGCTCCAGAGCTGGCGGCGTTTGCCCGCGCTGCCCACGCAGGCAGCGGATAATACGGCCTTATATGTTCAGGACCAGGATCAGGCTTTTCTGTATATGACCGGAGGCTATCGAGGCGCCCAGGCCACGCCGGCCTACGGACGCGGCCTTTACCGCTATGCTTTCGCGACCTCACGTTGGACAAAGCTCGACCTGGCGGACTTTCCCGCCATGGGCAACAACTCCGCCGCGCAGGATCAGCAGGGTGATCTGTTCTTCACCGGCGGCTACTCGCCCGATACAGGCGAAGTCTCGTCTGATATCTATCTTTACCAGCCGGCCACGGATACCCTGCACATTCT
>DASZXF010000105.1:0-13377 GCA_035546055.1 Ktedonobacteraceae bacterium | reverse complement strand
CCTGGGAACCTCATCAGGAGTGGTGTGCCAGCGACGCATGACGTTTCAAAGTGGGGATGACTCATGACATAGAAAAAGCACCTGCTCGCGCAAGCAGGTACTTTTTCTATGAAAGATTGTTTTAGCGAATCAGAATCGGATGCAGGGCCACGTAGAGCGGGGCCAGGACCAGGGTAATTGTGCTGAGCAATTTGATCAGAATGTGCAGCGAAGGACCGGCGGTATCCTTGAAAGGATCGCCAACGGTATCGCCGACCACGCTGGCCTTGTGGGGTTCGCTCTTCTTGCCCAGGATAATCCCCGACTGATCGTTGGGAGAGACCACTTCGCCTTTCGCGTTGATGCGCAGGAAGCCAGCCTCGATGTACTTTTTCGCGTTGTCCCAGGCGCCGCCGCCATTGTTGAGGAAGAGGGCCATGACAATACCGCCCATCGTACCCACCATCAGCAGACCCGCTTCGGCCTGGGGGCCAAGGATCACGCCGATGAGAATAGGCACAAGCACCGCCACCACGCCGGGCCAGATCATCGCGCGCAACGCGCCACGCGTGCTGATATCCACACAGCGCGCATAATCGGGATCTTCGCGGTCCTCCGGGTGCTCGGCCATAATCTTCGGATTGTCGCGGAACTGGCGGCGCACCTCTTCAATCATGCGCGTGGCCGCCTTGCCAACGGCGCGAATGGCCAGCGAGCTAAAGAAGAGGATCAGTGTCAGGCCAATCAGCGCGGCGATAAAGACCGGCAACTGGGTGAGATTGATATTAAAGGCCGCGTCCTTATTGGTCTGGCTCAGATTATGGAGCACATCCAGGTAGGCGCTAAAGAGCAGGAACGCAGCCAGCGCGGCTGAGCCAATGCCGTAGCCTTTAGTCAGCGCCTTGGTCGTATTGCCCACGCCATCCAGCGCATCGGTGATATCGCGCACCGCCTCGGCCTGACCGCTCATCTCCGTAATGCCGCCCGCGTTATCGGTAATCGGACCAAAGGTATCCATAGCCAGCGTATACGCGCAGCTCATCAGCATACCCATGGTCGCCACGGCGGTGCCAAAGATACCGCTGACATTAAAGCCTGTATCGCTGACTCCGGTAATCTGTACCTGGCTGCCCAGGAAGTAGGAGAGGCCAAGCGCCGCGCTGATGGCCAGCACTGGCAGCGCCACGCACTCAAAGCCCACCGCGATACCCGTAATGATCGTCGTCGCCGGACCCGTGATCGAGGCCGAGGCAATCTCGCGCACCGGGCGCCAGGTGCCAGCAGTGTAGTACTGCGTGATGTAAACAAAGGCCAGGCTCAGCGCAATGCCCACCAGGCCAGCCAGGCCGAACCAGACCCAGGAAGGAATACCAAAGTTGCCATGCACGCCGTTCCCGCCGAGCAGGAGCGCGCTGCCGCCGAACACACCCACCACCGCCAGAGCGCAGGTGATGTAGTAACCGATGTTCAGACGGCCCATCGCCACCGCGCTCAGGTCGCGTCCGCCCGCCTGTTCGGGATTGGGCACGCTGCGCGGTGTGACTGAGAGCAGACCAATGGCCGAAGCAATCAGGCCAAAGGCATTCATCACCAGGGGAAAGAGTACCCAGCTCAGGTTATGGGTAGCCAGAGCCAGGGACGAGCCAAGAATCATCGCGCCGATATTTTCAGCGGCGGTTGACTCAAAGAGGTCCGCGCCACGTCCGGCGCAGTCGCCCACATTATCGCCCACCAGGTCGGCAATCACCGCCGGATTGCGTGGGTCATCCTCGGGAATATTCGCCTCAACCTTCCCCACCAGATCCGCGCCCACGTCAGCGGCCTTTGTAAAAATACCGCCGCCGAGCTGAGCAAAGAGGGCCACAAAGCTAGCGCCAAAGCCGAAGCCAACGATCAACGAAGGCGTATTCGCGGCAGCGGCAATCGAGTCGCTCAGACCGCCGTAGAGTAAAAAGAGCAGCGAAACGCCCAGCAGAGAAAGAGACACCACCAGGAAACCAGAGACAGCGCCGCCGCGCAGGGCCACTGTCATCGCCTCGCCCAGACTGCGGGTAGCCGCGCTGGCGGTGCGAATATTCGACTTCACGGCGATGAACATGCCGATAAAGCCAGAGACGCCGGAGCAGGCAGCTCCAACAATAAAGGCTACAGCCGTATGCCAGGCCAGATTTACTTTATCAGCCGAGCTTCCCTGACCAAGCAGCCCGAGAACAACACCCAGGACAATAGCTGCTACCAGAGCAAGCCAGGCGATTGTCTGGTACTGACGGTAAAGGAAGGCTTTCGCGCCTTTAAATATATGATCCGCCACTTTCTGCATTTCTGGCGTGCCAGTATCTTTACGTAAAACGTAGTTAGCGAGATAAATGGCGAATAGCACTGCCACCAGGCTCACACCGATGGGAACCCATAGAAAATTCTCGTTCACGATCAGGAATGCCCTCCTTAAACAGGCATAAATCACAGGCATGAATCGGCATGCAGAGACATCGTGGGTTGAAATGACGACACCTCACCCACCTGGCATGCACGGCATACATGAGAAGCGACTACGGTTTTGGACGCTCCGGGGTCGAGCGAGCATGGTCCCTGGAGAGATCCATAACGAAACTAGTGTAGCATATGTGTTTGTCATTTGACAAGTATAATATGCAGAGTTTTGCGGTAAAAACCCTGCACAGACAGGCAGACTGGCTGTAAATCTGGAACTGCTGTTACATAGCAATCAGACCTTGCCAGCCAGCGCTGCCTGGATGCGCGCAAGCTGCGGGACCACCTGCTTTTTCCGCGAAACCAGGTCCTCAACAGTGATAGTGTGGCCATTTGCCTCCAGTGGCGCGGCAAAGACATCGGCTACCGCGTGTTCACCTCCCACGATCAGCAGGTGACAGCGCAGGTTGATGATGTCTACAATCATAAAGAGAAAAGATGCATAACCGCGTTCCTGGGACAGGCGGCGCATGGCCTGTAACAGATCATCAGTGCGTTTCTCGATGAAGGCCGGACTGGGGGTCTCGACCGTGCCCACGGCGAAACGCATGTCATGGACGGTGAACTCTTTGAAATCCGAGGTCAGCAGTTCCTCAGTGCTGCGCTCGCCCAGCTCGGCGGCTGCGACGGCAAAGATGGCCTGACCATAGGTTTCGATGTCTTCGCCGGCGATCTGCGCCAGTTCGGCGGCGATCTGTTCATCGCGCTGCGTGCAGGTGGGCGAGCGCAGAATCAGCGTATCGTAGAGCAGGCCCGCCAGCAGCAAACCTGCCACCTCGCGCGGAATGGCGATCCCGGCCTCGCGGTAGAGACCGGCGATGATCGTGCCCGTGCAGCCTACTGGCTCGGCGCGGAAGAAAATGGGCTTCTGGGTATAGACATCGGCGATGCGATGGTGATCGATGATGCCCAGCAATTCCGCCTCCTCAATCCCATCCACCGCCTGGGAACGTTCATTGTGATCCACCAGGAAGACGCGTTTAGGACGAGCCTTAATCAGATCGGTACGTGAGAGAAAGCCCACAAATTTCCCATCGTTATCCACCACCGGCAGCGAACGCCGACGCGTCAGCAGTCCCTCAATCTCGCTGATCTGATCTTCGGGATGGCAGAGATCGAACTCGCGGCGCATAATATACTCGACATTCAGGCTGAGATTAATCAGGCGCATCGTCGCCGACGTGTGGTAGGCGGTACTGATAACCAGCACGCCCTGCTTGCGCGCGGTGGCCAGGGTGCGCTCAGAAACGAGCAGGTCGCCCGTAATGACCAGCGCTGCGGCCCCGCGCTCAATGGCGATCAACTGCGCGTCCTCGCGATCCCCGATGATGACCAGGCAGCCGGGTTCGACATATTCGGCCATGGTTTCGGCCTGCATAGCGCCGACCAGCACACGCCCGCCCAGGCGCCGTTTTCCCTCCACCAGCACGCGCCCTTTGAGTGCCTTGATCACATTATGCGGGTTCAGCGGAATGCGGCTGATCGACTGAGGGTGCATGTCGTTGAAAAGAATCTGCGCGAAATCATCGGTTGTAATGATGCCATGTACTTTATTCTCGTCATCCAGCACAGGCATGGTACGCCGATTATGTTCCTGCATCATCTGCCCGGCTTCCAGCAGAGAATGGTCCAGGTAAGTGCAGGTCACGCCGCGTTTCATCACATCACGCACCTGGAGGTACAGATCATCTATTGCTTCCGGTGGTTCTACCTGATAGCGTTCCAGCACGAACTGCACTTCAGGTTTGAGTTTGCCATTGCGCGCCGCCTGAGCTTCGTTCTGGCCCTGAAGCTGCAACAGGCGGGCGTAGGCGTAAGCAGATGCCACCGAGTCCATATCTGAGTTTTTGTGTCCTATAACGTAAATCGGCCTGGTCATGCAAAGTCCTTTATGAAATTAGCCTTGAGCTTGCTTGTCTTTTTGTATTATGCTGCGCCGCTTCTCGCCTTGTCAAACAAGCGCTTCTCTCAGAAAAGCATCGCCACATCTATTATGCACACCACACCCAGCACTCGCGCCTGCGGCGCTCGCTATTACCTTAATCATGTGCGATTCCTCTCTATTTGCTCTTGAAGAGGACTTCATCCTATCTATCATAGAAACGCGTGGTGGGAGGGATTAGCCACAGAATATATTACTCACAGTGGAACGATGCATAATATTTTAATGCACAGGTATGGAAGAAAGAATTGCCAGGTTAAGATTGGCCAAAGATTACGAAAAAAGTAGCCAATTTCACCCAGTAAGCTGAAATGTGAAGAGATGCCGTGATATATTTTGGCTTGAGGTGCGGATATTTGCTTGCTTCGGGGGGAATTAATCATGGAAGAGGTACGCCCATGCTCAAAGTTTATATAGAAGAAAGCGCATTGAACGAGCCGCAGCCGATGGAAGTCTCGCCCGATGCGCCTGTTGCGCGCCTGGTGCCTGCTCTGGTCGATGAACTACAACTGCCTCGGACAGATCTATTTGGCAATCGCCTGGTCTATTTTTTGCGCCATGCGGACGATGGGCGGGTCTTGCCTGATCATTTCAGTCTGCGTACAGCCGGCATTGTTGACGAGGATTGCCTGTCTCTGGAGTCGTATGTGGCCGAGGGGGCGACGGTGCTTGCTGCTTCCTCCAAACTGCCGACCGGGCAGGCCGCGACGTTTTACGCGGAGCCAACCATCGCCGATGCCACGGCTTTTGCCGGTGTGCGGGGAGAGGCCGCGCCGCCGCCGTTGCCGTCACCGGGACCGGCCCGGCGCGGCGGACGCCGCTGGACGCGACGAGCGCTGCTGGCAGCCGGTGGCGTGACGCTGGGTCTGGCCGGCGTCGGTCTGGCCTACGCTGGCATGCGTACTTTCTCTGGCCCGCCGGCCTCCACCGGCTCAGCTCAGGGACCGATGCGCCAGGCCAATCCTACCATGCCTGCGCGGACCGGGACTCAGCCAACGCCCACACAGGCCTTTGTGCCAGCTCATGCTCAGGCGCAACTGGTTTTCAAACAGCACCAGCAGACGGTGCGCGCGCTGGCCTGGTCGTCGGATGGCAAGATGCTGGCCAGCGGGGGCAATGATCAGCATCTTCTGGCCTGGAACACGCGTGGCCAGGTGCAGTTCAATAAGATGCAGCAGGCCACGATTCACGCGCTGGCCTGGTCGCCAGACGGGCAGCATCTCGCGTGCGCGGCCTCTACGCGGGTGCTTTTATTTAACGGGCAGAGCGGGATGGGCGAAGGGCGAGGGATGAATACCCACGGCGTGGTGATGGCCCTGGCCTGGTCGTCCCGGCAGCCGCACCTGCTGGTTTCCGGGGGACTGGACAGGCAGGCGATTGTCTGGAATACGCAGAACGGGCGTCCTGAGACGGTTTTTCGTCAGCACACCACCGGTATTCTCGCCGTTAGCTGGGCGGCTGATGGTCAGACAGTTGGCAGCAGTTCTCTTGGCGGTGCTACGCGCATCTGGAACGGTGGCAACGGTCAGCAGTTGCATGGTTTTTACGAGATTGTGGACCAGGGAGGCAACGGAGTAGCGCTGAACGCGCTGGCCTTTCAGCCGGGAGGGAACATGCTGGCAGCGGCGGGCATGGATGGCGTTGTGCGGCTCTGGACTAACGGATTGACCTGTCAGATGATGGGCAGGGGCGCGGCTCAGGGTCAGTGCGTGGACGCACCTCAGAGCCTGAGCGTACACACAAAGCCGCTGCGCGCCCTGGCCTGGTCGCCCGATGGTCGTTTCCTGGCCAGCGGAGGTGACGATGCTATGCTGCACATCTGGTATCCTGCCCGCAGCCAGACTCCGCTGGTCAGCGTCCCCCAGGACGCACCGGTGCTGGCCCTGGCCTGGTCGCCCGATGGCAAAATGCTCGCGGCGGCCTCCGGGCGGAACGTCACGCTCTGGGCGCTTTCCTGAAACGCGTCAGGCCCGCACGTCGCTTTCAATAAAGTGAACCAGCGTCTCCATGTCCTCCAGTGCGCGGTCTGCCGTGGGACTGGCGAGACGCGGCACCTCGCTGAGCGCCTGGCGAGCCCGCGCGCACTGCTGACTCAGATAAGCCAGGCAATACTCGCGCGTATTTGTGCGGGCAAAGATCGCCAGGATCGCCGCGACCTGCTCAGCCGTCAGCGGCGTATCCTGCTCGTAGAAGCGGCGCAGCACGCGCAGATCTTCATCAGAGGCGTGCTCGAACGCGTGCAGTACGGGGAGACTCTTCTTACGGCGGTAGATATCGCCCGCCGGTGTTTTGCCCAGTTCAGCAGTACTGGCCCAGACGCCGAGCACATCGTCACGTACCTGGAAGGCCAGGCCGATCTCAAAGCCGAACGAGCGCAGGCTGGCAATGGTCTTGCTCTCGCGCGTGCCCAGAATAGCCCCCATCTCGGCAGCTGCGCACATCAGCGCGGCGGTTTTGCGGCCAATCATATCCAGGTACATCGCCACCGAGATATCCTCGCGCTGCTCGAAGCTCAGATCGAGATACTGGCCCTCGGCGATGGTCAGCGTGGCGCGATCCAGTACAGAGGCCAGACGGGCTGCTATATCACCCTCCACGCCCGCTGGCAGAACATCCCAGAGAGCCAGGCGGGCCAGGGCAAACATGCCATCTCCGGTATTGATGCCCTGCGAATTGCCCCAGATCGTCCAGACAGTCGGGCGATGGCGTCGTTCGGTATCCCCATCAACAATGTCATCGTGAATCAAGCTGAAATTATGGGTCAGTTCCAGGGCAGCCGTAGCGGGCAGCGCGCGGCGCAGATGATTATCCTGCGCGTTCAGACCCCAGGCGCCGGCTGCTTCGTAAGCCAGCAGGAGCAGGGTCGGGCGCAGCAGCTTGCCGGGGTTATTGCTGACAGGGGCAAAATTGCGATCCACCCAACCGAGGTGATAGTGCATTTGCCCGTAAAAAGCCGACAAATCGGCGGCCTGAGTAGGTACAATATTGGCCTGACCGCGCTGTAAAGCCTGATGCATGGCTTCTACGATCTCAGTTTGATAGCGAAGAAGCGTTGTTTGAATGCCTGGTGTAACTGTCATGATACGGTACAGGTTGGCACATCCTCTGGTCGCCAGCCTGCTTCTGTCCTTTCAGCGTAATCTGGAAATGCTCGCTCAGGGATGAAAATAGAAAAGGACCGCCAGCCCCACCGTGCCGAGCGCCACCAGCAGACGCATCACTCCCTTGATTCCGCCAATGCGGTAAAAAGGCGCGCACGCATCACAATAGCGTGTAATATGCTGATAGCGGTGTCCGCGCATACCATCGCGGATAACCGTCACATGCTCGGTTTTGCGCTGGGTATGCTGTTCATCACAAATGTAGCGGCCACATCCCTGGCACGCGTAATTGTCGATATAGTGTGAGGTGCGTGAAAGCGACCACTGATCCGGGTAAACCTGGAGGCCGCAGACATAACAGACCTGTGTCAGCGCCAGGTGCATCTGCTTTTCCGCGCAGGGCGAATGCTGCTGTTTGGGAAAATGATCCTGGCAGAAGCCCTTATGACAATCAGGGCAGCGACCCAGAGCTTCCTGATCACATTCATGGCAGCGCCGTGCCGCCGCCATGACCTTGTGGTGGGTGCTGAGCTTATCGGTGTTATCCATCAAAGATCCTCTCTAATTTGGAGCAGCGAGACGCGCCCATATCTAGTAACGTTGGGAGAACTCTCCAAGACTAATTATAGCAAATAGATCCTAACCGATCATCTGCTTTCAGGTACGAGCAGGGCTTTTTGCCGCCTGGTTGAAAAAGGGCGAAAAATGAGGTACAAATGCTAGCGGATAGAATTTTGCGAGGTTTTGAAAGATATGTCGTCACCTTTTCCGCCGTTCGCCTGGGGGCGCTGGCGCCTGGAGTGGGGACGTGCAACCCACGTTATGGGCATTGTCAACGTGACTCCTGATTCTTTTTCGGGGGATGGAATTTTGCGTCAGGAATTGACCGAGGACGAAGCTTGCGCGCGTGCTCTGGCGCAGGCGCGTGCTTTCGTGGAGGAGGGCGCGACCCTGATCGATGTCGGCGGAGAGTCGACGCGTCCTGGTTTTGCGCCGCTGGAGCCGGAAGAGGAAGCGCGCCGGGTCTTGCCCGCCATTCGCCAGCTCGCAGCCGGTTTGCCGTCCGAAGTCATCATATCGATAGATACATATAAAGCCGCTGTGGCGCGGCGGGCGCTGGCAGCCGGGGCGAGCATGGTGAACGACATCTGGGGCTTACAGCGCGACCCGGAAATGGCGCCCCTGGTGGCCGAGAGTGGAGTGCCGGTGGTCATCATGGCCAATATGCGCGAGACTGAGCGGCGCGAGATCGTCAGCGATGTCATGCGCTTTCTGGCCCGCAGCATCGATCTGGCTTTAGCGGCAGGCGTGGCCTGGGAGCAGATCATTCTCGATCCCGGCATCGGTTTTGGCACCACGCCCGAAGAGAATCTCAGCCTGTTGCGCCGTCTGGGCGAATTGCGCGCGCTGGGCAGACCCATCTTGCTGGGAACTTCGCGCAAAAGGACCATCGGTCTGATTCTGGGCAATGTGCCGCCGGAGGAGCGGGTTGAGGGAACAGCCGCCACGGTGGCCCTGGGGATTGCTCAAGGCGCCGATATGGTGCGTGTTCACGACGTACACGAGATGATGCGTGTGGTCAAAATAAGCGATGCGATTGTGCGTAATACTTTTCACCTGCCTGTGACGAACGAGCGCCATAGCACGCATCCATCCCCTCTGCGGGGAACAGAAGAGAGGAAGAAGATATGAGCTATGCAGAAGCTCTGGCATATATTTATGGTTTAAGCGACTTTGAACGCAGTGGTAAGTTTCGCGATGATCGCAACCAGCATCTTCTGCGCGAAGGGCGTCTGCTGGAACTGCTGGGCAATCCTCAGCAGAGTTATAGCTGCACGCTGGTCGCGGGCACCAAGGGCAAAGGTTCAACCGCTGCCTGTGTGGAGAGTGTGCTGCGCGCGACGGGATTGCGCACCGGTCTGTACACTCAGCCGGATCTGCATACGTTCCGCGAGCGCATCCGTGTGCGGGGGAGGCTGATCAGCGAGCAGGAGATGTCAGATCTTGTGCCAGAGGTGCGAGAGAAGGTTGAGCAGATTGACCGCGAGGGACAGTTCAACCCTTTTATTCCCTATGAAGTTGCTACCGGTCTGGCTTTGCTCTATTTTCAGCGCCAGCGGGTGCAGCACGCCGTACTGGAAGTCGGTATAGGCGGGCGCCTGGACGCCACCAACGTCACCGAGCCGCTGGTCTCGGTGATTGCCTCGATCAGCTTTGATCACATGAACGTTCTGGGGAACACCCTGGGGCAGATCGCCACGGAAAAAGCGGGCATCATCAAACAGGGGAAGGTCATCGTCACCTCCGCGCAGGCACCGGAGGCGCTGCTGGCTATCGCGCGCATAGCTCGCGAGAGGCAGGCGCGGCTGGTGCGCATTGGCTCGGCGGAGGGGGATAGCGCGCAGGAGGAAGTTGATGCCGGACGCTTGCCCGCGCTCAGCTATCGCTATCAACCGGTGGCGCAGAGCGAGGAGAGCCAGACCTTTCATGTCTTTACGCCGCAGGGCGTCTATCGCGACCTGGAGATTCCCCTGTTGGGTCAGCATCAGGTCGAGAATGCCACCCTGGCTGTGGCGACTCTGGAAGCCTTGCGGGCCAGCGGCAGACCCGAATGCGCCTGGGACGAGGCCGCGCTGCGCCAGGGCTTACGCGAGGTTCGCTGGTCGGCGCGCCTGGAGCTTATCTCGCGCCAGCCAACCACCGTCGTCGATGGCGCGCACAACGCCGACTCCATTCAGAAGCTTATGCAGAGCGTGCGCAGCATCTTCACCTTTCAGCGTCTCTTTGTCGTCCTGGGCATCAACGCCGACAAAGACCTGCCCGGCATGGTGCGGGAACTGACTGGCATTGATGGGGTTATTCTCACGCGCGCCCTCAATCCTCGCTCAGCCACGCTGGAGCGCCTGCAGGAGCTCTTCGCGCAATACGCCCCGCAGGTGCAGGTCTTTACTGCCGGAGAAAGTAGAGCAGCCATGGAACTGGCGCGTACCCTGGCTGCTCCTGATGATTTGATTTGCGCTACTGGTTCGCTTTACCTGGCCGCAGAAATTTTGCGTTGGGCCGCCTCACAGGGCGAGGCCCGCGTTGCCGCCAGCATTGAAGGCGTCGATCATTAACGCAAACGAGAGATAAGACCGCTTGCTATCCTGGTCAGAACAGCGCGCCTCAGTGTGGCGGTGCGTTGAACTGGCGGGAAATGGCTCCAGATCGTGCTTTACTGACCTGCCAGGCTGGGAGTTACTTCTGCTCTGCGCAACGCGTAGCGCGCGCTGCCCTTCTTGCCAGCGGCGGACGCTTCTTCTGCTGTCCACTGGTGCGCGGTTCCACGTGCCTGAGATGTGCGCCCGCCTTTGCTGGCGATCTCCCGGCGACGTTCTGGACTCATTGCTGCGAGTCCACGAGGGCGTTTGTTTGATGTCTCTACAATCATCTCTTCCAACCTTTCTTTGTGTGCTTGCATAAAACACTCATCCTCTGGGGCAGCCATGCATCTGGAGGTATTTGCCCCAATGCTAGAATCGCGAAAGCCGAGGCATATTACTAACACGGCTTAACTGCACACAACGTTACACCAACACAAAGGTTGATATCCTCTGCTTCTCTTTAGCATATCAGAGATGTCAGCACTCAGCAATACATAGGCCGCTTTTAAGCCAAATTTCTTAGCTCTTTATTGCTAATTTTGCCATGATGGCCGTGTTTGGGGTCAGGAAGGTGGAGAGCAGGCCACGCGGGACGCATGAAAAACTGCTCAGATGTGATGAGTCGATCCCATACCTGAGCAGTTTTTGTGTATCCCGTGTGGCGGGCCTTTCGTTATTTCGTCGGTGTTGTTGGCGGATCGGTCGAGGCAGCTACCAGGCTCAGGTAGGCTGCGTGTGACCAGAGGAGAGGGCTGGCGACATTTCCCCAGCGTGCTCGCCACTCTTCGACGTAAGCGGGATGCAGGGGAGCATGGCTGATCTGTTCTGGCAAATGTCCTTCCGGGCTGGCCGCTGCTTCAATAAAGGCCAGGCAACGCTGGAGGCCAGCTCTATTGCCGGTGGCTGCGTGATACTCGCCCAGCAGGGCTGTCAGATTGACCCATTCGCCGCCGCCATAAAAGGTATCGTTGCGGTAGCGGTGAATGCCGCCAGTCTGGCCGGTCAGGTCGTGTTCGATGCGAGCCACGGTGGCCCGCATGAGGGGATCTGAGGCGGCAAGGACGCCATGTTCCTCAAAGGGTACGCAGGCCCAGAGCAGGCTGGCATCAACGACATCTTCCCCGTTAATCTGTTTGATGAGATGATCAGCCAGCACGCCCGCGCTGAGGATAGATGTTTTGATGTGCCGGGCCGTGGCGGCGGCCAGAGCAGCATGCGGATCATGAGCTTCTTTGGCGGTGGAAATGGCGTGCAGACCCGCGTGGAGGCAGGCGAGGGTGGAGACGGCGATCTGTTCGGGGAACTCTTCCCAGCAATCCGAATTGGGCAACTGCCACAGCGCCGCCAGGTAGCGCACCAGCAGGTCGGCGGCCCTGCTCCAGTCAGCCGGTAGCCTGGACTGGCCTGTGGCGTGCAGGTGGTTCTGCATGCCCCACAATAAAGTGCCAAACCCGTCAAGCTGGAAGTTGGGCCACTCCTCGTCTCCTGACCGGCCATCAAGGGTGTAGCGTGTGTCTAGCAGATCAGCTGGATGTAACGCCCGCCCCTGGGTGGCGTTTGTGATGCAGCGCTCAATCGCGGCGGCGCGAGCCACAACTATCGAACTGGCCCAGGTGTAAAAACGCTGCGCACTCTCGTGCTTTTGCCAGCGATCCATAGCGGCGGCGATAAAGGTGCCATCGCGAAACCAGCTATACGCGTAGGTAGGATACGAAGGGCAGGCGATATAGGCGCCCTCGGGCGATTGGCCAGCGGTGATGATCGCCAGACTCTGGTCAACAAGTTTATGCATGAGGCGTTATCTCTTCCCAGGCGATAGCCAGCGGTATGACGGGCCTGGCGCGCACATCAGTTTTAAAGCCGCCGTCAACGCTCATTTCTTCCACCAGGAAGCGGCGATGATCCAGCCACCATTTGCGCACCTCGGACGAAGTAAAATCAGGCAGGAGCGCCCCTGGAAACCGCCAGCCGGGATGGCGATAGGGCGAACCATCGGCATGACGCGCGCACCAGCCATGCTGGATAACCGTCCCGGCGTCCGCGCTATTCTGTGCGTGACTGCTCGTCATATAGCTCAGCCACTTGTGCGCCTGCGCGCTGTGAGAAGATTTCGCTGAAAGCGCCACCGCATTAGCAAGTCCGAGCAGGCTCGATGAAATAAAAAACATGCTTGTACGTGCAATATGCCAGCGCTGTTGTCTGGGTGTCATGACTTTCTCCTGACAAGATGTAATTTGAAGCACGCCAGGGCAAGAGCATCCCTGGCTTGAGCGCGCGCTTCCCTTTTACATGCTGAGGCGACTACCCTGCGCGGAGAGCAGATCATCAATGAATGGATGATGGGCATCTTCATAGATTGGCGAGCGAAAGATCTCGCGCAAGAGCAGACTGGCCGCGCCGCGTGCCCAGCTCGCGTCATCGATGGTATGCGGCACCAGCTCAATACTCTCATAGGACTCTCCAAAGCGATGCAGCGGCAGCGTGGCCCTCATGGACTCCAGCAGCAGATCGCCAGCGCGCAGACCCTTGCCC
Organism: Ktedonobacteraceae bacterium; assembly: GCA_035546055.1. Taxonomy (GTDB): domain Bacteria; phylum Chloroflexota; class Ktedonobacteria; order Ktedonobacterales; family Ktedonobacteraceae; genus Paraktedonobacter. Next base: position 190 of record DASZXF010000105.1, on the reverse strand, counting down.
CCGATCAGAACACGCGCGGGATCAAACAGATTAATCAGGTTCGCCAGAGCCACTCCCAGCGCCTCGCCCGCGCGGGTAAAGATCGCGCGAATCTCGCTGTTCCCCTCTTGAGCGCGTTCAATCAGATGTCCAATCGCATCTTCAACATGGTGGCCGGGATCAGCGTCAGTCGCGGCGCGCAGAATGCCAT
>DASZXF010000104.1:0-2571 GCA_035546055.1 Ktedonobacteraceae bacterium | reverse complement strand
TCTTTATCGTAATGCCCAGGTTGTATTTGTGGAAGCCAGGAGTTGGTCAAGGTTCAGACGAAAGGCCAGCCAGGCGGGAGTGCAGAGGGCGGCAGCCCTTTGCCGGGGAACGGGGTGTCCCCGCCTTTCCCTTCTTCCCGCGCCGCCGCAGGCGGCGCACTTTTCGCATGGAGTGTGACAGTCTACTAGAGGGGATGGACGCGTATATCTGGTATGAGCGCTTTTGCCGTAAATCCGCCTGGGGAGAGCGGCGGTCACGTAGTATAATTGAGGGAGCAACCGTGAGTGAGGGGCGGGCGCTACCGGGGGACAGCCCCAATTGGGGAGAAGGACTGATCCCGGTAGCGCCCTGTGGGGGAGGGACACTAGAGATTTCTTTCTCTTACCAAGAAAAACGGAAATGGTGGACGCTTTCGCTTATGCCAGAGATCATTGCTTATCTTGATTGTCATTCGGGAATCAGCGGCGATATGTTTCTCGCGTCCCTGCTGGACGCCGGGCTTGTGTTTGACGAACTGCGCGCAGCGCTGGCCGCGCTGCCTGTCAGCGCTTATCAATTGACGCACGAGCCTTGCAGTGATAAAGGTCTGCGTGGTATGCGCTTCGATGTGCAGTTGACGACGCCGGAGCAGCCCACGCGCCACCTGGCGGATATTCAGACCATTGTGCAGGCCGCGAACCTGCCCCCGCGTGTGCGTGAGCGCGCCCTGGAGGTTTTTCGTCTGCTGGCCGAGGCCGAGGCCCATGTGCATGGTACCAGTATAGAAGAGGTTCATTTTCACGAAGTTGGCGCGGTCGATGCGATTGTTGATATCGTCGGGGCCGTCTGGGCCATTGAGAAGCTTGGTATCACACGTATCTATGCTTCCGCGCTGCCGCTGAGCGGGGGACATGTCAGGACCGCGCATGGTCTATTGCCTGTGCCGGCTCCTGCGACGTTGGAGATTCTGCGCCGCGTGTCCGCGCCCTGGCGACCTTCGCCCGCCGAGGGGGAGATGGTGACTCCAACCGGCGCGGCCTTGCTGGCCACCTTCGCGCGTTTTGAACAGCCCGCCATGACCATTGAGCGCGTGGGCTACGGCTTCGGGCGCAAACAATTTCCCTGGCCCAACTGTCTGCGTACCTGTCTGGGACATGCATTGAGCGACCCGGCAAGCGGCTCCGGGACGCCTGATACCGATTGGATCAGCGTCTTGCAGTGCAACATTGACAACATGAGCGGTGAACTGCTGGGCGATCTGCTGGAACAACTGCTGAGCGCTGGCGCCCTGGATGTCAGCTATTTGCCTTTGCAGATGAAGAAAAATCGGCCTGCCACCATGATCACCTTGCTTTGTCAGCTTGAGGACAGCGAACGCCTGTCCCGTCTCTTACTGACCGAAACGACTACGCTAGGGGTGCGGGTACAACAGGTGCAGCGGCGCAAGGCCCAACGTAGTCAACAGCAGATCGATACTCCGCTGGGTCCTCTCCAGGTCAAAGTCAAGCGCCTGGGCCAGCGTATCATCAGCGCCGCGCCGGAGTACGAGGATTGTCGGCGCCTGGCCCGCGCGCAACAGGTGCCGCTGCAAGAAGTGTATGAGCTTGCACGCCAGGTCATCGCCCGCACTATACTATCTACAGAAGAAGAAGAGATGTAGTTATCATCCTGGATAGGATAGGCCTATGGACTTCAAAGATTGGCGCAAAGCCTCAACAGAATCTGCCACCCAGGAGCGCGGCGCGGTGGGCAATCGCTATCACGGCCAGTGTTTCTCGGATTATATCGAGGAGCAAATCCACGAAGCCGAGCAGCGCGGCACCTTTCGCAACCTGGCCGGCCTGGGTCAGCCGCTCAAACTGGATGCCAACCCGTATGCTGGCGAGAAAGCGCTGGGCTATAGTCTGCTCAAGCATAATGGCTACTTACCCGCCGAAATCGAGCTGGCGCGGGAAATCAGCCGCGACCTGGAGCGCCTGGAAGCCAGGCGAACGGCTTTAAGCAGGCGTGGACGCGATCTGCGCCGCCGCCGCATCGCGCCCTTTGCCAGCGAAAAGCGCGCTTATAACGCCTCCGTCGTCAAAGCGCTGAGCAATTATGAAACGGGCCTGCACGAGTTGAACCGCAAGATTCTCACCCTGAATCTCTCAACGCCGTCCTCCATGCACCGCGTTCCCCTCGACGTGGAGCAGATGGTGTACTCCTTTCGCGAGTCATGTCCGCTGTTTGCCTGAAAAAAATCTGTCACCTGTTCAGTATTATACTTTTTATTGAATCATGTGATAGAAAAAGCTGGGATTGCCGGTTGTGTACAGACCATACCAGGCTTCCAGCACAGGTTCGCTGTACACGGCCAGCTTTTTGAAGATCTGATAGGCAAACTCGATGGACGAAGCTGCGCCGGCAGTGATCAGATTCTCGTCGGCCACCGCGCGCTGGTGCTGTCCGATGGCCCGGTTCTCGTTCCAGGCGCGAAAACCGCAGAAAGCTGGCCTGAGCATCGGCTTGCAGGTGAAGCTCTCTTGCTGGTAGTGAAGCGCATTTGGCGGCCAGGTCTAGGATAAGTGTAGGAGGTGGGCACCCTGAAAGAC
>DASZXF010000103.1:0-2116 GCA_035546055.1 Ktedonobacteraceae bacterium | reverse complement strand
CGGGGGTGACTCCTCAGCGCCACAGGCGCTGCGCAAGGGTTGGATGTGGTGGCAAGTGGGGCCGGACCCAACCTGCCACCACATCCAAAAGCACCAGGGCGAGTCGCGTAGCGACGAGGAGTCAACCCCGGCCTTCCCTACGGGATCAAAAGAGGGGGGAACGCGCCCTTGTGGTGCCGGAAAATGGGGGATGACTGATAGCGTGCCCATCGTCGCAAAAAGGTGCAAGAAAGAGGTAAACAGGTGTTTCGTTTTGGTCTTGAGCATGAAGTGGCGTTGCTGGATGATGAGGGGAGATGGATTGATTTCCTGGCGACTCCCTTTGCGCGGGTGCAGCGGATTATCGATGAACTGCCGTTGTACGCGGGCGATGAGGAGTCGCTGCGTATGGGGGATGCCGGGATTCGCGTCAAACGCTGGTACATCGAGGGGTTTGAGCGTTTCAACGAGGAGGGTGAGCTGACGGATTGTCGGCCCAAGGGCATCGAGATTCGCACGACCATCCATACGAGTATTCAGGGCGTGGTGGATGAACTGAGCGCCAGTTTTCGTCTGCTGCAGGCGGCTGCGCGGCGGCATGGTCTGGAGCCGGTGCTGATCAGCCACCACCCCTACCTGACCGACTTTGAGCCTGATCCGCCACTGTGCGCCTATGAGCAGACCTTGCTGCACCAGTCGCCGGAGGATCTGAGCGCTCCGCTCGCGATGGTGACATATGGACCCGATCTGAACTTTTCCCTGACTGATCTCCCGCCAGAGCGTCTGATCGACCTTGGTCGCAAGCTGACGTACTACAGCCCCTACCTGGTGCCGTGGAGTTTTAGTTCGCCGTTCTATGCCGGGCGTCTGTGGGAAGGTCTGTCGGCGCGCACGTTTTACCGCACCGGCAGGCGTCCGGCGGTCCAGGTCTTTCTGGCCCGGCAGGAAGATCTGCTGACCAGCGATCCTTCGCTGACCAAACTGGCCCGTTGCGCGGCGGAGATTGGTCGCATCGAGTTCAAGGCCTGCGATAGTTGCGCGGATTTCGCGCTCTACGCGGCTCTCCTGGCGTTGCTGAAAGGGCTGGCTCTCGACGAAACCCTGGAGGGACGTGCGACGGTACCGGATGGCGCCCTTCACCAGCGTGCGGCCCGCTATGGCTTTGCGCAGGATGATCTGCTGGCCGGCGCGCAGACCGTTCTCACGGCGGCTGCCGTTGCTCTGGGCGACGATGCCGATGCGCGTTTCCTGGAGCCGCTGGTCCATCTCCTCCGGCAGCGTCTCACGCCCGCCCATCAACTGATCCAGACCTACCAGGCGACCGGCTCAATTGAGAGCACCCTGCGCGCAACCTACCAGCAAACGCCCGTTTCCAGCAGGATGAGGCCGGGCAGATAAGCATATGCGGTAGAACGCCCTCAGAGCAGCCGCTAACGCCCGCGTTTATCCCAGCCAGGCTGGTCGGAGGGACGCAGGTTGACGGTTGGCTGCTCCCAATCGATAAAATGCTGAGAAAAAAGGCCAGAGGTCGCCACGTTGGTGATCTGGTCGCCGTGAACGCCCAGCCGTTCATTAAAGGCCTCCAGATGTTCCATCGAAGAGAGCGCCACTTTGAGCAGGGCGCAATGGTTGCCGCTGAGCTTATGAATCTCCAGAATTTCGGGGAACTTCTCGGCGCTGCTGGTCTTAAAGAGGCACATACCGGGGAAGCAGCGCAACTGGATAAAGACCAGCAGGGGCAGACCCAATCTGGCAACATCGATCTGCGCGCCATAGCTGGTAATCACGCCCGCGTCCTCCAGCTTGCGCACGCGCTCAGCCGTGGCCGGAGCCGAGAGTCCCACGCGTTTTCCCAGCTCGTTATACGAGATGCGCGCGTCCTTGTGCAGCTCGCGCAGGATCTTCCAGTCTGTCTGATCGAGCGGCCTTTCTGCCTGTAAAGTCATTGTCGTACCTGCCTTTCGTTTTAAAAGAGAGTATACCATATTACTTTGCGTCTGCTATTCCGTCTGCGCTCGCAGGCTGTTATGCTAAGCACATACCATTGATAAGCCTCACACAGGACGAAAGGAACTGACGATATGGACAGACAAAAGCAGAGGCAGGGCCAACTGGCGGGTCTGCTGCTGGTCGAAGC
>DASZXF010000102.1:0-5074 GCA_035546055.1 Ktedonobacteraceae bacterium | reverse complement strand
CAATCAGCAGCGAGAGGTCTGCTGGACGCTTCCCCAGGGCTATCGCCAGCTCAGCGGCCAGAGCTACACCGGCTACGCCCACGGAGCCGCCGGCATCGCCGACGCCTTGCTCGACCTCTACGAAGTCAGCGAGGACACGCGTTACCTCGCTGCCGCAGAGGGCGCGGCCCGCTGGCTGGCCCGCCTGGCCCTGGTCAGCGAGGATGATGCGCAGGTCTGCAACTGGCCCCGGAGCGAGCACGAGGCCGCCACCGCGCCCTTCTGGTGCCACGGCAGCGCCGGCATTGGTCAGTTCTTCCTCCACGCTTCCCAACACGCCATGTTCCCCGACGCCGGCGAACTGGCCACCCGCGCCGCCAGAGCCGTCGCGCAAGGCACCCTCTGGGCCAATCCAACCCAATGCCACGGCCTGGCCGGCAACATCGAATTTCTGCTCGACATGTACCAGGCCAGCCAGCAGCCCATCTACTACACCCACGCCTGCGCCCTGGCCCGTTGCCTGGCCACCTTCGCCCGGCAGCAACACGGCCTCAGCGTCTTCCCCTCCGAATCGCCGCTTGTCTTCACCCCCGACTACATGCTCGGTTATGCCGGTATCGCCATGTGCCTCCTCCGCCTCAGCGCCCCGCGAGTCCGACCGCGCCAGCTCAGCCGCCCCGGCTTCCGTTACACCTCACCCCGCGCCTTGCCCGCTTGATGAGCGACATCAAATCCGTTTGCATTGTGTCCAGGAGCAAAGGCTTTGCGCCATCGATCATTTGCGGGAATCCTACCTGGGAACCAGCCAGCAGGGCCATAGTGTGCAATATTGCAATAATGCAATAAAAATGCTGTGGATCGGCCTGTAGAGCCGGTTCAGCGATTATTGCATTTTTATTGCATGTGGGGTGTTGCAATAAAACGCTGTGGATCGGCCTGTATATTGCACGCGCAACGTCGCACAAGGATCATTCCTCTCCTCTTACTTTATATACAATATATAGCATTACCAACTCTGTTATTCAATAATATACTATATAATAGTATGATATATATAATAATCATATTTCCCCTGCCAATCAGACACGGAGCAGGGCCATTTATTGTATTATTCCCATGCAATAAAAATGCAATAATCGCTGAACCGGCTCTACAGGCCGATCCACAGCACTTTTATTGCATTATTGCAATATTGCACAACTATGTCCCGGGGAGACTTACCGCGTCAACTGCCGGCTCTTTTTGTGTGGAGTCGTGGCCTTTTTCAATGTTCCCTCGGTTTGTTGGAGGTAATTGAAATATAGCGTAGCTTGTGATAGCATGGAGGATGCTAATTGAAAGCAGACAACGTTTATGGTATTCTATTGGGAAAATTGATTTCTATCCGAGGCGTAGCCTCTTGAGATACAAAGGAAAGCTTTGAGCAAAAGTATGGCCATTGACCCGAAAGATCTCATCTGGATTGCTGATGCGGAGCGGCAGTATAACCGATCTCGTGAGTGGTTTTTGAAGCAGATCAATCTGAAAAAACTGCATAAGACGAAGATCGAAGGGGATCGCAAAGTGTATTTGCTCCGCTACGAGGTTGAGGAGCTGCTGCAACCGCGTATCCTCGATCTGCCGTAAGACTGGATTGTTACGTCCTTCGCCCGCTAAAAGCGAGAAGAACTCACCCGATTGTCCTGCATTGTGCCTGACTTCGGGGGTGAGTTCTTTTTTGCTTTCTCAGGGGCTATTTATCGCGGATTGATGGCGGCTGACCTTCCAGGCAGGTCTGGACCAGGCCGGCCAGGGTGGCGACCTGCGGATCGCGCAGCATGGTGTAGTGGTCGCCGGGCACCGCGTAAGGGCTGACCCTGGCCGCGAACTGACTCCAGCCGTGGGTGGCCTCGATCTGCTCGCCGGTGAAGGCGCTGGCCAGGAAGAGGCTGATTTCGCCGCCGTAGGGAGCTGGCCGATAGCGATAGAGGGCGTTGAGGTTGCGCTGGAAGATGGCAAAGAGCCGTTTGACATAGCTGAGATCGACATCAGCCGGCAGCAGTCGCGCCTGTTGAGCGGCTTGCCAGAGGTAGTGCCAGGCCGCCTCGGTCTCGGCGGGGATCTCCGTCTCATCCAGGGCAAAGGCCGTGGCGGAGAGGCCCGCCAGGTCGCTGAGAAACTCGCGCATCAGCAGACGCTCATCGGGATCGGCCTCCGCTGGCGGGAGGTAGGTGTCGAACAGACCCAGGAAGGCGACCTGCTGACCGGCTGCCTCCAGTTGCCGGGCGATCTCAAAGGCGATGACGCCGCCCAGCGACCAGCCGCTCAGGTAGTACGGTCCCTGCGGCTGGAGCGCGCAGAGCGCTTCCCGGTACGCTGCGGCCATGGCGACCAGCGAAGTTCCGCTCTCCGCCTGCTCTGGACCCGGCGCGCGCAGACCGTAGACCGGCTGATCCTGGCCGAGATGGCGGGCCAGGTGCATAAAGCACAAGACCTCGCCCCCGGACGGATGTACGCAGAACAGCGGCGGACGGCTGCCGGCGGGCTGAATGGCCACCAGCGGCGTAAAGGCCATCCGCGCTTCCTGCTGGCGCAGGAGGGTGGCCTGGGCCGCGATAGTGCCTTCACGGAACAGGGTGGAGATCGGCAGTTCCACGCCGAAGCGCCGCTGAATCTGCGACATCAGGCGTACCCCGGCCAGGGAATGGCCGCCGAGCTGGAAGAAGTTCTCGGTCACGCCGATGGGACCGGTTCCCAGCAGGTTTTCCCAGAGTTGGACCAGTTGCAATTCGATGGCATCGCGCGGCGCGGTATACAGTTCCGCAGCGGGCCGCAGGGCGAGCTGGCGCGCGGCCAGTTCCCGGCGATCCACCTTGCCGCGCGGAGTCTGCGGCAGCGCCTCCAGTATCGCCAGGGCGGAGGGCTGCATATAATCGGGCAGACGCTCACGCAGCCAGTTCTGGAGCGTTTCGCCGCTCAGGTGCGTCCCCTCCTGGGGCGTGACATAGGCCACCAGGCGCTTCTCTCCCTGATGCTCGTTGACCACTACCACCGCCTCGTGAACGCCGGGACAGGTCAGCAGATGCGCCTCAATCTCCCCTGGCTCAATGCGGAAGCCGCGAATTTTCACCTGATGATCGTTGCGACCCAGAAACTCAAGCTGACCATCGGGCAGGAAGCGGACCACATCGCCGGTGCGATAGAGGCGAGCGCCGGCGCGTCCGCTGAAACGGTCGGGGATAAAGCTGGCCGCCGTCAGCGCGGGTCGCTTGAGGTAGCCCAGCGCGAGGCTCTCGCCGCCCAGCACCAGTTCGCCGGGCACCCCCACGGGCTGAGGTTCGCCCGACCGGCTCAGGACATAGACCTGCGTATTGGTGATGGGGCGTCCGATGGTTGGGAGATGTCCATCGGCGAGCTGGCCCGGCGCGATCACCGCCCAGGTTGAAATGACCGTATTCTCAGTCGGTCCATAGGTATTGACCAGCGTGCAGGGTAGATGCTCAGGCGGCGTATGGTGCAGTTGATCGCCGCCGACGATCAGGTAACGCAGCGGCATCCGCGCCGGCCACTCGTGGGTGAAGAGAATCTCGGCCATCGGGGTTGGCAGATCGCAGATGGTGATGTGCTGCTCCGCCAGCCAGGCCAGCAGGGCCGCCGGGGCAAGCCGCACCTCCTCGTCAAGCAGGCAGAGCAGTCCGCCCCTGGTCAGGCAGGGCCAGATCTCGGACACCGCCGTGTCGAAGCCCGGATTGGCGTATTGCGAGGAACGATCCCGCTCGCTCATGGCGAAGGCCTCGTGATACCAGTAGATCAGCCGCAGCAGCGCCTTGTGCTGAATCACTACCCCCTTGGGCAGACCGGTCGAGCCAGACGTGTAGATGATATAGGCGGGATGCTCCGCTGTAATCTGCTTCGTCAGATTGCTATCCGCCTGGGCGCTGATCTCCTGGTTGAGCAGATCCAGGCAGAGCAGCGGAATCTCACCGGGGGTCAGGCGCTCAACCAGCTTTTCCTGCGTAATCACCAGCGCGGCCTCGGCATCCCGCGAAATCAGAGCGACGCGAGCGGGCAGCATGGCGCTGTCGAAGGGCAGATAGGCCGCGCCAGCTTTCATGATGGCGTAGAGGGCGACGATCATATCCAGCGTGCGAGGCAGGTAGACGCCCACCACGCTGCCCGCGCCCGCGCCCTGAGCGCGCAGATAGCGGGCCAGTTGATTGGCACGCCGGTTCAGTTCGCCATAGCTCATCTCGACGCCCTGCGCCCGCACTGCCGGCGCGTGCGGGGTGAGCCGCGCCCGTTCCTCGACCAGTTCATAGGCTAACTGCTCAAGCGGCTGCTGCTCCTCGGTGGCGTTCCAGTCCAGCACGCTCTGCTGATAATGGGCGGGCGAGAGCAGCGGCAGTTGCCAGACCGACTGCTCAGGCGTCCGGGTCAACGCGCGTAAAAGCACCTGGAAGTGTTCAGCCATGCGCATGATCGTCGCGCGCTCAAAGAGGTCGGTGTTGTACTCGAACCCGGCCTTGAGTCCCTGGGGAATCTGCACCAGGGCCAGGGTGAGGTCAAAGGCCACCACCTCCAGCTCCTGTCCCATCTCAGTCGCGGTGAGCTGAGAGAGCCTGACTTCCTGATCCGGCGTGCTGTTGTGCAACTGGAACATCACCTGGAAGAGAGGCGAGCGATTGAGATCGCGTTCGGGTCGAATGGCCTCCACCACCTGCTCGAAGGGAATATCCTGGTGCGCCATGGCCTCCAGCACGACTTTGCGTACCCGTTCTATCGCCTCCAGAAACGAAGGATGGCCTGACAGGTCGGTGCGCAGGACGAGGGTGTTGACGAAAAAGCCGATCAGGTCTTCCACCTCCTGGTGCATACGATTGGCAATCGGCGTGCCTACCACAATATCGTCCTGGTCGCTGTAGCGCATCAGAAAGATCTGGAAGGCGGCCAGGAGGGTCATGTAGAGGGTCGCGCCGGTGCGCTGGCCGAGTTGCTGCAAGGCCAGGGTCAGTGGTTGATCGATCAGGAAATAGTAATTGCCGCCGGGCGAGTTTTGCAGCAGTCCGCGCGGACGATCAGTCGGCAGGGCCAGCAGGGCGGGCGCGCCGGCCAGTTG
>DASZXF010000101.1:0-3820 GCA_035546055.1 Ktedonobacteraceae bacterium | reverse complement strand
GAACTGGCCTGGGCGTTGTTATAATCGACATGGACACCGGGCAGGGCCGTTTGAATGGCCTTGACCAGCAACGGATGATCGTTGGTTTCCCAGCGGGCAGAAGTGGTCTCCGGCAGCAGGACGCCGACTTTCATGCAGCCCATGCCGCCGTTCGCTTTGGGACCGCCGCTGCCGCTATTCTGCGCTGTGTTTGTCACACCGCTTTCGCAGGAACTCAGGAGCAAAGCGGCCAGGATGAGCGCGCTCAAGAGCAACACGTGGACTCGTTTCCATTCACGCACAATTGTCATCGTTTTCTCTCTTTCTTCCTTCGCTCGCTCACTATTCTCCCACCAGACGACGCAGACGTTTGATAACTTCTTCCATCTGCGCGGCGGCCTCGGAGGCCGAGGTAGCGCCTGAGAGCAACTGATCCGTCACCTGATTCGTCACCTGGATGGCGGTGTTCAGTCCCTTACTTGTGCGTTCCTGGTGCGCGGATACCTTTTCAATGTAACTGGCCGCTGAGAGCAGGGCCGCTAAATGTTGTTGCCTGTTCGGGGGATCGTAGCGTTCCCAGTTCTGCGCGATATGCTGACCCATCTCATCCAGTTGATGCGCGGCTGAACTACTGGCTCTCGCGTACTGCTGCATCGAGCGCAGGCCTGTTTGCGCCGACTCCACAATCCACTTCTGCTCTTTGGCCCTGGCCTGTTCGCGCGAGGCCAGCGTTTTCAGCATATCACTACTGCGCGTCAGCGAGGCCACCGAACCCAGAATGGGCCGCGTCATATTGCGTCCGACCAGAATACCGACCACTGCCGCCAGGATCGTAATCACCACCGCCAGGATCAGGAGATAGGTATCCTGCTGGTTGGCCGCGCCCGTGATCGTGCTCACCGGCCTGAGCACAATGTAGCTCCACGGCACCGCCTGGCACTGCACCACGTAAGCCTGATAGGACTCCTTCTCCAGCGCCGGCGTCAACTGAAAGCTCACCGAACCCTGGCTTTTAGCGATTTGCAACTGCCTGGCCAGTTCCGTATCGGCCACCGTCTGCACCGCGTTGCGCCCATTGCCATAGAGATTCTCAGCCTTCATCTTCTCCTGAAAACTGGCCGAAAGCGGCACGATAGCTTTAAATAGACCGTCCGGCAGCGTTGTCAGCGTACTATCGGGATTGGTATAGCCAATGCGCACACCATTCTCATCCACAATCATCGCGTAACTGCCAGCCGCCGCGTTCGTCTCATTGTTCAGGCCCGTCCAGACATCCGTCAGCATATAGGTCGCCCGCGCGATCCCAATTATTTCGTTCTGGGCCGTCGCAATAGTGGCATAAATATAGACATAGCCCGTGTGAGTATTATCATCCAGATACGTATCGGAAATCAGCGTCTTATGTGGACTCTGCAATTGCTGCATGATGTCCGGTGGAATGTAATACAGCCCATCATGGCTGGGCAGCGCGGGATAAGCCAGTTGCGGCTGATCGCCCGTCTTATTAAAGAGCGTCCAGGCACTAAAATCCGTGTCCAGGTGATAGCCCAGGGTCAGTTCGGCCAGCGCCTGCTGCCGGTACATCTCATCGCCCATCAGGAAATGCTGAATAGCATAAAACTGGCCCAGCATATTCAAATCCTGCTCGTTAGCGATCAGAGCCGCATCGGTTGCCGTCACGTGCGATTGCGCATCGCTCTGCATCTGAGCGACGGCCTGCGAGGTCAGCGTTGGTCGCAGAATCGCCTCGCTGGTAATCACCGTAATCAACAAAGGCAGGACCACCGCCGCGATCAGCAGCGCCGACAGACGAACCGTCAGCGAAAAGTTCGCGCGCGATGACGAAGATCTAGCAATAGACATAAAAAGTGCTCCTTTGTTGGGATAGCATCTATTGGAGGATAAAGCCCGCCTGCTCCAACTCCCCCAGGAGCAGGCGAATCTCATCGACCGTTCGAGCCATCAGGCGCGCCAGCTCATCCGGGCCTCTTTGCCCGTTGATGAGCAAAAGCAGTCGGCGCTGCTGCCGGGAAAGTTGCATCGCGCCCTGGTTGTACAACGCCGCCTCGCCCGCAGCCGAACGAGTCGGCACCAGCGGCCCCGTCGAGCGCTCGCCATACGCGGAACTCGACTCCAGGGGACCAGACTGCGCCGCAAAGCGCTGTGAGGGAGGAGGCGTCAGGCTGCCAGAGTCCTTCTGATATGGTGGGGAAGCAAACGTCTCCGCCGGCAAAGGGCCGGTCGTCACGCCCTCCAGAAAAGAAAAGCGGCATGTTCCCCAGCTTCTCAAATAATTAAACGCAGATACGCCAATATAGCGATGAGCGCGAGCTGACACCACCTGACCATTATTAAAAACCACAAAGCCCTCTTCGATCCCATCGCTGGTCGAGCGCTCAACGGTCAGGGTGCCAGTTCTAAATCCAAGCTGTAGGATTTGCATAATGGATGCCAAACTGTCGGTTGTCGTTTCTCGTTGTGGTTGCATAGCTTTATCCTGGTCAGCAATGACTGTAAGAACGAGCGAAAAGTTATCACCCGCCTGGATAATCCTCTTCAGGCGTGCTTCTAGCGACAGAGGAACGCGTCTGGATCTACACTGCTAAAAAGCCCGGGACCAGAAAAGCCTTCTCAATTTATGAAACGACTAACAATCGTTCTTTTCCCATCAGGCGAAGAATGGGCTATACATCAGCCATAAAAATAGAAGAAGGATTATCCAGCCCGCCTGGCAACGCCTTTCTCCCGGTTGCAAGGCCGCATTGTAAAAATAACAGATCCAGGTAGAGTATGAATCGCCGCGAAAGCTATCCAGACCTTCAGCATGAATACGGAAAGGGTATGACTTATGCGTGCAATTATACTACATCTTACCTGTAGAGGTATAGCCTTGCTCTGCTCAACCCTGAAACGTAATTAAACAGTACGCTCGTATAGAGATCAAATCTTCTATCAAGTAGCAGCGCCACCTGCTAACCCATCGTGTATTTCATGCGTCAAGCAAGCCACCTGGCGAGAGAACAGGACTTTTTCGTTTTTCCGCTTTGCCTCTGCCGCCTCGCACCGCCTGCGGCGGCGCAAGTTTGAAGAATGATGCACATGAGTCATCCCCAATTGGATATCGTTAGCGAACTCTTGCACTGAATTCAAATCGAGCACAATTTTGTCGTTTCGCCAGGCAGGAAAAAAGGTTCGCCAACGGTATCCAAGTTTTCTGAGGCGGCCCCAAGCGCTGGTTGCGCCCCGCCCCCCTCTTTGGGATGAGGTTTGGCGAGCAACAGGAGGAAAATCATCAGGAGAGGAAAAAGCGATACATGACAGCCCTGGCGAGAGAAGAGGCGCGGTTGCCAGGGAAGGGGATACATGTTAGACTGATGGACAATGCTTCACATGAATGGACGAGCAAAGCGAACGGAGGGAACATGACTGACACAGTGAACGTGATCCAGGGGATGAGGGTTCTGGTCTGCGCGGAGGATGGAGAGAAGTTGAAAGGCGAACGGGAGGCGGTGGACCTGATCGGCGAGGCTATGGGTGAGGAAGCCACGCTGGTGCTGGTGCCCGTCGCACGCCTGGGGGACGAGTTTTTCCAGCTCAAGACTCGCCAGGCGGGCCATATTGTCCAGAAATTCGTGAACTACCGGCGGAGGCTGGTCATTCTGGGCGATATCTCTCACCACGTGGCACAGAGTCGGGCGTTTCACGATTTCGTTTATGAAGCAAATCGGGGTACGCAACTCTGGTTCGTCAAAGACCTGCCAGAACTCAACGCGCGCCTGGCCCATGCACAGCCATAGGAACTATGGCAGAGGAAAAGCTCGCTGGTGTGTTCGCCAGGCAG
>DASZXF010000100.1:0-1926 GCA_035546055.1 Ktedonobacteraceae bacterium | reverse complement strand
CCCTCTTTCTCGCCGCGTATCTGGCCATGGGATTGCTTTTTGGGGCTTTCTCCATCGGCGTGATTACCAATCGAGCAGTAGTCGAGCGGCGTCAGCAGATCGGCATGCTGCGAGCGCTGGGCTTTTCACGCGCCCTGGTGCTGCGTTTGTTCCTCCTCGAATCCAGTTTTGTCATCACCGTAAGTCTGCTGGCAGGTGCTCTCCTGGCCTGGTGGCTCGCCTATCAGATTACGCGCCAGGTGTCACAGCAGTTCTTTTTCCCATTCGGCCAGATAGTCTTGCTCCTGTCTGGGAGCTACCTTGTGGCTTTGCTGTGTACGGTCCTGCCCGCGCGCCGGGCTTCGCGTGTGCCACCAGCCGAAGCGCTGCGCTACGAGTAATTTTTGAGAAGCAAAAGAAAGGATTACAGGTATGCCGGATGAAAAGACACAACAGGGTGTTGCGCCTGAACCAATCAATCTCCTCCAGAATAAGCCACAGCGCCGATCCCGGCGCGGACCCGCAGTCCTGCTGCTCTTGCTGGGAGGCGCGATCATCGTGGCTGTTGTGGCTATTGTGGCCTGGCAGACTCTTGTGCCACACACGTCATCCCCTGGTTCGAGCGCAACAGCGAAAAGCCATCAGAGCGGCAACCCGGTTCCACCCGGCTGGAATGATCCTGCGATCTACTGGCAAATCATCAGGACGCAGGTGGCCCGGGGTTTGCATCTCAGCGTCACCCAGATCACCGCGCAATTGCAGGCGGCTGGCGCTACCAGCACAGCCACGCCTGCTTTGACAAGCAAAAATGATGCCGCTCCCAGTCCGGGGGCGGCTATGACGAACCTTGCCGCGCAACAAGGCCTTTCAACTGACCAATTGCGTGCGCTTGAACTGAATGCCCTGCAAACCGCCTGTAATACCCTGGTGGCCCAGGGGAAATTGACGCAGACAGATGCGTCCCAAAGGATACAGGAGTTCAGTGGCTGGGATCAGGGCACGTTGAACTGGTACGTCATGCACGCGTTCACCGGTCAATAGTTCACCAAAGAGGCGGCGTAGATCTCTCGTTCCTGGCCGAGAACACGTGGTCCTCTTTGGAGCGCTGGGAAAGGGGGAAAACAACTGACTCCCTGACCAGGAGGTGATGCTACGGGGATGGAGAACAGGCGGAGATGAAGGGCAGGAACGCCCGTAGCAACCAATGCTACGGACGTAGCACGAATGGGCAGCAGGGCGGAGGGCAAAGGGGATGCTGCCCTGCTCGTCGGATGTGCTTGATGGAGTTCTCCAGTGCTCCAGAGCAGTCGGGAAACAAGGACAGGAGAACCGGGACGAAAGCGCGAAGTGAGTGGCCGGGTTGGCATTCAGGAATGGCCAGCTCGTTTTCGGAAGATGCCGGGCAGCCTGACAGGTTGCTGCCTCCTGGCTTTTGCTAACGCGCGCCTGGTCTGTTCAACCGCCTCCTGGGCATTATGGGTATACCGGTGGTCATCACCAAAGATCGTTTGTCGGACCACAACGGCCTGTTCAAAGAGCTGCAACGCCTGTTCATGGTTGCCCTGTGCTCGATACAGAAGCGCCAGATTGTAACAGCACCGGGCAGTATCTGGATGCACGTCGCCCACCACGGTGCGATAGATGGTCAACGCCTGCTGATACAATGCCTCCGCCTCCGCGTACTTGCTTTGCGCCTGATACACCATTGCCAGACCTTCCAGGCTGTCTGCGGTGTCAGGATGCTGCTCCCCCAGCACCGCCCGCGTGATCTCCAGCGCTTGCTGGTGGGTGGCTTCGGCCTCCGCGTACTTGCCCTGCTCCCCATACACTACCGCCAGATTGTTCAGGCTGGCTGCGATGTCAGGATGCTGCTCCCCCAGCACCGCTCGCCTGATCTCCAGCGCCTGCTGAAAGGTGGCTTCGGCCTCTGCATACTTGCCCTGCTCC
>DASZXF010000099.1:0-3023 GCA_035546055.1 Ktedonobacteraceae bacterium | reverse complement strand
TCTGCTCGACATGGCTGATGCCATCGCGGAGCAGCGCCCTCACCGTCTGAGCGGCGAACAGGCTGCCCACGTGGTTGAGTTGATGTGCGCCATCAAAACGTCGTATGAAGAACATCGACCTGTCGAAATCACCTCATCTTTCCCCCAGCCGGCGCCGATGGAATGGGCGCTGTAAGACCGGCTTAAAAACGTATCCTTTGTGAAAGGAGCGGTGTTGCTTGCCCGCACTGTGTCCGACGCGGCTTCTCAGCCGAGTGGACACGGCGCGGGCAAGCAGCACCGCTCCTTTCACAGAGATGGCCTGTACGCAATAGCTGAGTTTAGCATTTTCCTCATTTGAGATATGGCCCACCTGAACAATCACCTGTGACACATTTCCCCGTTTCGTTGAGATAGTAGTAGATAGCTATCTACTTATCAGTGAGAGGAGGCGGGTCTGTGGATGCATTTCCCTCCGCCAGGGAGCAGATTGGCCAGGAGAACCGGCAAACGCGAGCCACCGCCGAGCAGGAGAGGATGCGCGAGTTTCTTCAAGAGAACAGCGCCTCGATTCTTGGCGTTTTGCGCGTGTATGTTCAACGCATGGGGCTGGCGCACGGCAGTCAGGTGCCAGAGATGGCGCTGGAAATCTTTCAGGAGACGGCCAGCGAGGTGCTGGCGCACGCGGAACGCTTCGCTGGAGATGCGCAGCCCATGCCGCTACTGCTGGGCATCGCGGCCAATATGATCAGGCGGCGCAAAGTTGAGCAGGCCAAACGTTTTCAGCACGAGCGACTGTTCAGCGATGTTGCCAGAGGCTACCCCGGCATGGTGGACGAAAATACGCTGCTCGACACACTTGTACCACCAGCGGCACCTGAGCCGGCGCAGGTGGTCGAGTCGAATGAAGAGGCAGCGGCGCTGCTGGCGCTGGTTTCACCGGAAGATCAGCGCGTGCTGCGCCTGGCTATACTGGACGGGCATCAACATACCAGCCTGGCGCGGGAACTGGGCACTACGCCCGGAACGGCGCGTATGCGCCTGCACCGCGCTTTGAGTCGTCTGCGCGCCGCCTGGCAAACACAGCAGGAGAAATTACAGAAAGAGACACGCCATGCCTGAGCAACTTCCTCTCTCCGAGCAGCGCTTGCTCGCTCTCGCTCGCTACATCAGCGCACTCGAACAGGGCGAAATTGATCCTCTGATCGAGGTGCTCCAACAGGCCGAACACGATCCGCTGCTGGCTCAACTGCTCCAGGAGGTTCATGCACTCTACCAGGAGGACGAAAATCTCGCTGTGGCCGCAGCAGAGATGCCTGCAGCTCCCCGGCTGGTTTCAGTCTCTGAGAGTCAGAATGGCCAGAGCACGCCGGATCGGCAGCCTATCAATTTACATGCAATACGCTTTCAGCGTGGAAATAAGGAAATTTTCATGGAAGAACGCACCAGCGTTATGCCCTTAGAGTCAAAAGACCAGCCGCCAGCGCCTCCGCGCCAGCACAGGCGCGGATTCTGGCTGAGTCTGATGGCTGCGATTCTGATCGTCGGTCTGTTGCTCGCCAGTACGCCTCTTGTGCTTCACCTGCGCGGACAGGCGAGCAGCGGACAGGCGCCCGCTCACCCGGTTCAGCCAACGCCCACAGTGACAGGTACTCCGCAGAGCAGCCAGAATACGAATGCGCTGGCCAGTCAATATGTCTCGCACCTGAGCCTGGATGACGAAATCGGCCAGTTGCTGCTGGTTCAGTTTAATGAATCCGCTTATTCCGGCGATATCACTTCTATGATTGGCCAGTTGCACGTAGGTGGAGTGATTCTGTACTCGCTACAGTTAAAGAATGTTCAGCAGGCGAAAAGTCTGACAGATCAGCTCCAGCAGCACTCCAGTACGCCGCTGTTGATTTCAATTGATGAGGAGGGCTGTCCCTACATTGAGCGCCTGCAAAGCCTTTACGGCTGTCACATGAATGCCAGCCAGATGGGAAGCAGCGGAGATACAAAAATCGCCCGGCAGCAGGGTTTGAAGCTTTCGCAGGATCTGACCTCGCTGGGCATCAATGCCAATCTGGCGCCCGATGTTGATGTGAGCCGGCAGGACAATCCAGCCCTGCTTGACCGCACCTTTGGCAGTACATCCGCCGAGGTGATTAAATACGCCGGAGCCTACCTGCAAGGCTTGCAGGGCAATGGTACAATTGGCTGCCTCACGCATTTCCCCGGCCTGGGCGCGGCGTCTTCTGATCCGCACACAGCGCTGGCGGTAGCCAACATCAGCAAGGATCAGCTCTATAAGACTGATCTGGCGCCCTTCAAAGCCTTTATTCAAGCCAGCGATCCGCTGCTCAATCCAGGTATGATCATGGCTACTGATGAGCTGGTTCCGGCCATCGATCCCACGTATCCGGCGAACCTTTCGCACACTTTCATCACCGATATTCTGCGCGACGAGTTGCACTATAACGGCGTCGTGCTGAGCGATGCGCTGTACATGGAGGGTATTTCTCAGAAATGGAGCCTGGCTCAGGCAGCCGTTATGGCCCTCCAGGCGGGTGATGATCTGCTGCTGGGCGCGAGCAACTTCACCCAGGCCAGTTCGATGATTCATGCGATCAAGCAGGCCGTCCAGAGCGGCCAGTTGAGCAAGGCGCGCATCGACGAAGCGGCAACCCGCGTCATTGCCCTGAAAATGCAGTATCATCTGATGCCAGCGAACGCCTGAACCGGCGCTACTGGCCATTCCTGAGCAGAAAATGAGATGTGCTTGCGCAGTCAGCGTAAGCACATCTCGTTTAAGCGCACATAAAAGATGAGATTTGCTCTGGCATCAGGACGCAGAGATGGTGATGGTATGGTAGCCGGAGGCACCATCGGGCAGGGTGCTCGCCTGGTGCGGATCTTGCACGTTGCCCTGGAGATCGACGGCGCGTACAACGACGGTATACTGGCCGGGTTTGGGTTGCCAGGAGATTTCCCAGAGCACCCAGGTGAGCGGCGAAAGCGGACGCTTGAGGGTCGCCGGCTGCCAGGTCTTACCAGCATCGAGA
>DASZXF010000098.1:0-5421 GCA_035546055.1 Ktedonobacteraceae bacterium | reverse complement strand
CACCTGGAAGATCGGTGAATGGCTCAGACTGCGTTCCGGTTGCAGATCTTCCACGATTTGCTCAAAGGAAAGCTCCTGGTGGTCGAACGCGCTCAGCGTCACCTTGCGTACCCTGGCCAGCAGGGCGCGCAGGCTCGGTGTTCCGCCCAGGTCGGTGCACAGAACCAGGGTATTCACAAAGCAGCCCGGCAGCTTTTCCAGCTCTGGCCTGATGCGTCCAGCCACCGGCGAGCCAATCAGCATATCCTCCTGGCCGGTGTAGCGATAGAGCAGCACATTCAGGGCCGTCAACAGCAGCATAAAGAGCGTGCAATCCTCCTGCCGGCTCAGCGTCTCCAGCGAACGCAGCAAGGCCGGCGCCAGCGTGATGGCCTGCTTGCGTCCATGATAGGTCTGAATGCCGGGCCGTGGATGATCCGCAGGCAGTTCCAGCACCGGCAAGGGGCCGGCCAGTTGTTTCCGCCAGAAATCTAACTGGGGATTGAGCGCGCCGCTCTCAGCGTAGCGGTGCAGCCAGCGCGTGTAATCGGCATATTGCAGCGCCGGTTCCGGCAAGGGCGAGGGCTGATGGCTATGGAAAGCGCTGTAGAGCGTGCCCAGTTCTTGCAGAAAAACCTGGCTGGACCAGCCATCGGTGATGATATGGTGCATCACCGTCAACGCCACGTGTTCCTGTTCATGCAGGCGCAGCAAGAGCGAGAACCAGGGCAACTCCTCGGTCAGACGGAAGGTATGCTGCATCTTCTCAGCGATGATGCGCTGCACCTCCCCGGCCTGGTGCTCAGGAGAAAAGTGGCTCAGGTCAAGCGTTGGCAGCGTAAAACGCTCGTGGCCCGCTTGATCGACCATCTGCACCATCTCCCCATCGACCAGGGGGAACGTGCTGCGCAGAATGGTGTGGCGCCGCATCACCTCGCGTCCGGCCTGCACCAGCGCCTCGTAATCCAGCGGTCCGCGCAGGTAGACAGCGGTGACTTCGTTATAGGCCGTGCTCTCTGGATCAAACTGCTGCAAAAACCAGAGCGATTGCTGCGTAAACGAGAGCGGAGCCGGCGTGTCCGCGCTCCCGGCCCGCAGGGGCAGCGCTCCTGGTGCTCCTGGTGCTCCTGTTCGTGCCTGTGATAATCGCAGGCGTTGTTCCAGGACAGCCTGTTTCGCCTGCGACAGCGTAGACAGGCGCTGGTTAATCATCTCTTCATTAAGCATTGGCTCCCCTCCTGCTCCTGATCGGCGCTGCTCTGGAATGTACTGTGGACGCGCACATACGCGGGAAATGGCTGAATGTGCTGGAGATCATTCTCGAAAATGGTCAACTGGTCCTGCTGCTCAAGCTCTTTAAAGCCGCCGAACTTGTAGGTGATGTACATCATGCGGTTGCGCTCATTGGCGATAAATTCGGCCAGCAGACGCACCCCGGCCTGCTGAGCGCGTTGCATGATGTGCTGAATGAGAATCGTACCCACGCCCCTGGAGGCCACCCGGCAGGACATCAGCAGCAGCTTGATGGTCCAGACCGTCGGCTGGCGTTCGAGCAGGGCCAGGCCGATCTTGCCGTAAGTGCCGAAGCGATCCTCCAGTTCCGCCACCAGCAGGGTATGACCGGGCGACTGGCGAAAGGCGTCAAGTTCTTCATAGGAATACGCGTAGCCAGTGGTATTGAGCTGATGCGTGCGGGCGACCAGTTCCGAGAGCCGGGGCAGATCCTCTTCCTGCGCCTCCGAGATCGTAAAATGCATGTGCAGGGTGGCCAGAAACTCCTCGCTGGTGCCCACAAAGGCTTCCTCTGATCTTTTGCGTTCGCCATCGCTCAGATACATCAGGCGGCGGCGGCTGGAATCCTCCGTGATAAAGGTCGGACACATCTCCGGGCGCTCCAGCAGCGTCTCGATCTCCTCGACCGGCAGACACAGCACCTCTGGATGGGCAAAGGCAACCTCCTCCCGTTCAAAGGCCTGGTCGTCGATAAAGGCCAGGGTGTCGAGGCCGATATTGATCTCCTTAGCGATGGTTTGCAGCGATTGAGCTTTGGAGGACCAGTGAATCTGCGGACAGAGAAAATACTCGCGCAGGCCCAGTTCTTCCAGCTTGCGCAGCGCGGTAGCCTCGTCGTTTTTGCTGGCCAGCGAGTTGAGAATGCCCCGGCGATCCAACTCCTGCAAAATCTCCTGGATGCCGGAGCGCAGGACAACCTGCTCATCCTCCAGAAGAACGCCATGCCAGAGCGTATGATCCAGATCCCAGACCACGCATTTAACGGTCTGCCGCCGGGAAGCAAGCGCGCGGGCCACGTGGCTAGTTGAGAGCGTCATGGTTTTGCTTCATCCTTTCATAGCCATAGCGAGCAATTTGAATCTGCTGGATCTGCGTACTGCCCTCGATAATCTCCATCACGCGCGAATCACGCAGATAGCGCTGGACCGGATACTCGCTGCTCACGCCGTTCGCGCCATGAATCTGCACCGCGTCCAGCGCGGCCTGGGTGGCAACTTTGGCCGCGAAGTATTTCGCCACCCAGGTTTCCATAATCGTATCGGGATCGCCCAGGTCTTTGAGATGGCCGGCGTGCAGGCAGAGCATCCTCGCGGCCTTCACATTGACCAGCATTTCCGTAATCATGCGCTGAATCAGCTCGTGATCTTTGAGGTAGCTGCCAAATTGCTGGCGCGTACTGGAATAGGCCAGCGAGGCGTCCAGGCAGGCCTGAGCCAGTCCCACGCTCCCGCAGGCCACGCTATAGCGACCGATATCCAGGCAGGAAGTCGCCACCGAGGCAATGCCAAAGCCACGTCCGCCGACCAGGTGTCTTTTCGGAATCCGGCACTCCTGAAAGTGCAATTCCGCCAGCATCGACGCCCGCGTACCCAGGATTTTCTTAATCGGTCGGATCTCCAGACCTGGCGCTGTTCGTTCGACCAGGAAAGCTGACATCTTGCCATCCAGGTTGGCGAAGGTCAGAAACAGGTCGGCAATCTGGCCATAGGTCGTCCACTTTTTCGTGCCATTGAGAACGTAGCTCTCATCTTCCAGGCGCGCCGTCGTCGTCACACTGGCCGCATCGCTGCCCGCCAGCGGTTCGCTCAGGCCGAAGGCGCCGATCAGCGAACCACTGGCCAGGCGGGGCAGCCAGTCAGCCTTCTGCTCTTTGCTGCCCCAGCGCAGCAGCGCGTGGATCACCATGCTATGTACCGTCAGCAGACTGCGCACCGACGAACAGCCCCGGCCCAGCTCCTCATTGAGCAGACCAAACGAAACCATATTCATATTGCTGCCGCTGTACTCGGACGGAGCCAGCGCGCCCAGGTAGCCATGCCTGGCCAGCTCCCAGATAATTTCCGGCGGGGTATACTCCTTTTCGTCATACTCGTCCGCGTAAGGACTGATGACGCGTTGTACGAATTCCTGAAATGCTTGTTTCTCCGCTTTTTGCCTTGCGGTCAGCTCGATTTCCACAAATCTCTCTCCTGGCCTACGAGTGAGGCACCGCTGTTTTGCGCTGGATCAGGTCGGTAATCGCCCCGATGCTGCGGAAATGGTCAATATCCAATTCATCGCCCTCAATCGAGAGGTGAAATTCTTTTTCAACAAAGAGCACCAGTTGCATGGCGAACAGGGAATTGATAAAGCCCAGCTCGAAGATATCCTGATCGTCCGTGAGCTCCACGCCCGGAAAGTATTTAGCGAGAAACGCGCGAATAGTTGTCTGTATGTTGTCCATGACAAAACTCCTTTGGATACGAACGACGTGTTATGCATAGTGATAAAAGCCCTGGCCGGATTTGCGTCCGTACAGGCCGGCGTCAACCATCTTTTTGAGCAACGGGCAGGGGCGGTATTTGCTATCGTTGTAGCTCTCATAGAGCACCTCGATAGAGTACAGGATGGTATCCAGGCCGATCAGATCCGCCGTCTCCAGCGGCCCCATAGTATGGCCGAAGCAAGATTTAAAGATAGTGTCGATCTCGGCGGGTTGGGCAACCTGGTCCTGCACCAGGAAAATCGCCTCGTTGACGGTCAGCATGAGCACGCGATTGGAGACAAAGCCGGGCATATCGTTGACCACGATGCCCTCTTTGTCCATGCTGGCCAGCAGCGCCAGAGCCGTGTCCAGGGTTTCCTGAGACGTGTGGTAGCCGCGAATGACCTCTACCGTCTTTTTCATGGGCACAGGATTCATAAAGTGCATACCCAGCACCTGGGCCGGACGCTGCGTGACGCCCGCCACCCGCGTAATGGAGATGGCGGAGGTGTTGACGGCAAAAACGCAGTGGGCAGGGCATACCGCGTCAAGCTGCGTGTGAACCTCGCGCTTGATCTCCCATTTTTCGGTGACATTTTCAATCACAAAATCCGCCTCGGCGAAAGGTGCGTAGTCGGTGGTGAAGGTGATGCGCTCCAGCACCTGCTCAATGGGTTCCGGCGCGGCCTGCTTCTTCCACATGTACTGGAGGCGGATATTATTGGCGATCTGCGCGCGGGCCCGCTGTAAAATCTCGTAAGAGATATCCAGCAGCAAGACGCGGTGTCCTGCCTGGGCCAGGGATTGAGAGACGCCGATGCCCATGACACCGGCCCCGACGACTCCGACAGTGTGTGTACTCAAAGCTTTCTCCTTTTCATCACTAAGGCTCAGGCGAGATGTTCGATGGCGTTTTCGTCGATCCGCTCAATTTCGTCGAGCAGGTGCAGCTTGATGGCCAGGGCCAGTTCAGCTACAGTGGGAGCCTCAAACAGCACAGCCAGGGGCAAATTGACCTGGAAGGCCTGGCGCAGCCGCCCGATGAGCTGGGTGCCCATGAGCGAATGGCCGCCCAGTTCAAAGAAATTATCGTGAATGCCTATTGGTTCAATACCCAGCACCTGTTGCCAGATCAGCACAATCTGCTGTTCATACTCTTCCTGCGCCGGCGTGTAGGGCGTGAGCAGTTGCGGACGCGTCTGCATGGCTCCCGAATACGCGTGGGTAAAACTGGCCTCCTCGTGGGCGTTCTGGCTGCGCAGCCATTGCCCCATGCGCGCCTGCAAATCGCCGGTGGAATTGACGACGCGCGTCTGTCCGCTCTGGAGGATGCGTATCAATGCCTCAATGGCCTCCTCCGGGCGCATGGCGTACTGCTCGACGGTCGCGCCCAGCAGATCATGCGCGTTTTCCCTGACCTGCCAGGTGTCCCAGTTGACGCTGATCCAGGGCGTAACCGTGCGCTGATTGTGCTGCTCGGCGTAACTATCCAGAAAGATATTGGCCGCTGTATAGCCGGCAAAGCCCAGGCCGCCGAGGACCGAGGACAGCGAGGAGTAGAGCAGGCAGAAGTCCAGCGGCAGATCGGCCAGCGCTTCTTCCAGGGCGTGAACCCCGTAGGCTTTGGGCGCGAAGTGCATGGCGCATTGCTGCGGCCCGATCTCTTGCAGGACGCGGAAGGCGGC
>DASZXF010000097.1:0-2471 GCA_035546055.1 Ktedonobacteraceae bacterium | reverse complement strand
CGCCCCCCCCCCCCCCCAAACCTCATCCTTTCCCTTGGGGTGGGGCGGGGAAACGCGCTCTTGCGGTGCTGGAAAAATGGGGGATGGACTGATATGATTACATGCAGTCCATAAGCGGGCTGCAAGAGGTGGGCCGTCAGGGTGATATAATGCTCATAGACTATCTCAAGACCATCCCATACTCGATGAGGAGCTTTTTTCAGGTGAAAGAGACAATAGAAGAGACACGTATTGAACGCGACTCGATGGGCGAGATGCGGGTGCCGGCCAATGCCTACTATGGCGCCAGCACGCAGCGCGCTGTTTTAAATTTCCCGATCAGTGATCTGCGTTTCCCACGCCAGTTTATTCATGCGCTGGGCCAGATCAAGCAATCAGCCGCCGTGGTGAATGGCGCTCTGGGGCACATTGATGCCCAGATCGCGGAAGCTATTCAGCGGGCCGCTCAAGAGGTGATTGATGGGAAGCTGGATGAGCATTTTGTGCTTGATATTTTCCAGACCGGCTCCGGCACTTCTACCAATATGAATGCCAATGAGGTGATCGCCAACCGGGCCAGCGAACTGCTGGGCGGCTCACGCGGCTCGCGCAAGGTGCATCCCAACGATCATGTGAACTTTGGCCAGTCTTCCAACGATGTCATCCCGACCGCTATTCACCTCGCGGCTCTGCTCAGTATCGAGCATGAGCTGCTGCCTGCCCTGGAGGAACTGCGCGTTACGCTGGCCGGTAAAGCCGAAGAATTTAAGCCGATTGTCAAGACCGGGCGCACCCACCTGCAAGACGCCACGCCGATTCGTCTGGGCCAGGAGTTTCTCGGCTACGCCGGGCAGATTGAGCGGGGCATGGAGCGTGCTCGCCACGCCGCCCGCGAACTGTCCGAGGTAGCTCTGGGCGGGACCGCCGTTGGTACGGGCGTCAATACCGATCCCGAATTTGCCACGCGGGTATGCGCGCGTCTCTCCGAACTCAACGGGGTGACGGTGCGCGAGACGACGAATCATTTCCAGGCGCAGAATACGCTGGACAATATTGTTGAGGCCAGCGGGGCGCTCAATACCCTGGCGGTGAGCCTGATGAAGATCGCCAATGATATCCGCTGGCTCGGTTCGGGACCGCGCGCCGGTATCGGCGAGATCGAACTGCCAGCGGTCCAGCCGGGCAGCTCGATTATGCCGGGCAAGGTCAATCCAGTCATCGCTGAATCGGTCACGATGGTCTGTGCGCAGGTCATGGGCAATCACACGACGATCACAGTGGCGGGCCAGGCTGGCAACTTTGAAATCAATGTCATGATGCCCGTCGCCGCCTATAATCTCCTGCAATCCATCAATTTACTGGCAACCTCGGCGCATAATTTTGCCGAACAGTGCATCAAAGGCATCAAAGCCACCAGCAGGGGACCGGAGATGGTCGAGCGCGGCCTGGCGATCTGCACCTCGCTGGCGCCGGTTATCGGCTATGACGCAGCCGCGAATATCGCCAAGGAAGCCGCGAAAAGCGGACGTACTATCCGCGAGGTCGCGCGTGAGAAAACTGACTTGAGCGAGGCCGATCTTGAGCGCATTCTTGATCCCGCCAGCATGACCAGACCTGGCCTGGAAGGCGGTCCAGCCGGAGGCTAAAGCACACTATGGGAGCCGGAGACAACAGGCGCTTATTCGTCTCCGGCTCCCATAATTATGCCAGCTTGAGCGCCACTTCCGTTTGCCAGCGCGTTTTGTCCGCTTCCTCCTATCATAAACAATCTCATCAATTACGCAGATCGCCTGCTTATAGCGTGGTTCGCGCGGCGTTGGCCAGTCGAGAGGAATCAGCGGCAGGCTCAAGACACTGGTGACCGCTTCATTAGCGCCGATGGATGAAACACATACATTCAAGCAAAAAATGCACCAGAAGTCATTATATCCCCTCTTTATCATACTTTCGCTGCTTTTGACGGCATGGGAAAATGGCCTCGATCAATGGTATACTACAGCCGAGAGCGGCGGTCTGGCTGCTGGCTCAACGCGAGTTGCGCTCAAGGGAGGAGCGCGACGATAGCCTGTCTACAGATTGGGGAAGGATATGCAGGTAGTAGAACTGATCCGTAAAAAGCGGGATGGGGCGAGCCTCACTGCTGAGGAGATTGCCTGGTTTGTGACGCAGTATACGCAGGAGCAGATTGCTGATTATCAGGCGTCGGCCTGGCTGATGGCGGTCTATTTGCAGGGTATGAACGCACAGGAAACGACGGAACTGACGCTGGCGATGGCGCGTTCGGGTGAACAACTGGGTGTCCGGGAGGCCATTGCGCCGGTGGTGGATAAGCACAGCACCGGCGGTGTGGGTGATAAAGTCACGCTGGCGGTGGCGCCGCTGGTAGCTGCGTGTGGGGTGGCGGTGGGCAAGATGTCGGGACGCGGCCTTGGCCACACAGGCGGAACAGTTGATAAGCTGGAGTCCGTGGAAGGCTTCCGCTCCAGCCTGGA
>DASZXF010000096.1:0-1586 GCA_035546055.1 Ktedonobacteraceae bacterium | reverse complement strand
ACCGGGAAATGCGTGCAATACTTCGGGCGGAATGGTGAGATTCACACCGAATGGTTTCCCGGCGCAAAGCGTGCCTGAAATCAGAAGCAAACCGGTTCAACTCCCGCCGCCAGTCGCCCCTCTGGACAATTGCGCAAAGCAAAATCGGGGCGACAGGATTTGAACCTGCGACTTCCTGGTCCCAAACCAGGCGCTCTAGCCAGGCTGAGCTACGCCCCGGGTTTCCGGAGTATACCAATCCCCGCCCGGCACAGCGAGTCGCCCCAACCCTGATTCATCCCCACCCGGGCGCGAGGTTTGTGGAAGCGGAAGCGATTTCGTCAACTATTTGTTCGACGGCGACTTCGAGATCATGGAGCATGCGCCTTGCGATGGTGAACACGCCGCACTCGCCGGGGCGGTTGTTGCCGCACCACTCCCGCGGCTGACGCAGGCGCAACGCCAGCAATCCCAGCCCGCAGAGTATCAGATAGGCGATCGCCAGAATCAGCAGCAGATGGTCCAGCGCCCGGGCGCTCTGCAGCCGCATATGTCTGAGGCCCCAGCCGTTGTTGACGTTTTTCTTGTCGCGGAAACTCTCCTCGATGCCCATCCGCCGGCCGTAGAGTTTGACCAGCTGCGCGGGACGCCCCTGGAGGCTGGTGGCCAGGAACCAGGGCTCGTCGCGCTTCTGAGGCAGGTTCTTCTTATAAAACACCACCACGTTCTGCGTGATCTTGGGCCTTTTCCCGCAGACGACTTGTCTCCAGAAGTGCCTGGCTCCGGGCTTCACCGGCAAGGTGTCCAGAGATCCCTTAAACCCTCTGGCGTGAAGCTCATACTGCGGCTTGATGCGAATGACATAGTCCAGCTTCAGCGTCTGGCAGTAAGCAAACAGGCGGCTTTTGTGAAAGCCCCGGTCCGCCAGAATGATCGTCCTGAAGCCTTTGGGAAGCATCTGCTTGAGTTCAAAGAGCACTTCCTCTTCGATCCGGCTCATGTTGAGATTCAATCCGCTCAAAGGCACGCTTTTCCACAAAAGCCACACCGCCCGTCCCTTGATGTTGGCCGCGGCCACCAGCGTCTTGTAGCCTCTGATGTTCACCCAGTCGAAGCTGACCAGCAGCTTCTTTTTTCGCTTTTTCATCCAGCGTTCGATGACCGGCTTCATCGCCGGGCCCACCTGGATACGCGGGTTGTTGATCCAGCGATCGAGGCGTTTGAGGGCGGCCTTGGTGGTTGTGGCATAGCCTTGTTTTTTGATCTCCACCGCCAGATCGGTGAGGATCGAGCGGGCCAGCGTCAGGGCGCAGGCGACGAAGATCCCCAGGGCCTGCGCTTGACTCTCCAAAAGACCGCGGCCAACAATGGTGCTGACAAAGGGCTTCACTGCATCTTGCAGTTTCATGACGGCTGCCTCCTGGCTGCTTTGCAACTTCCAGAGGTAGCCGTCTTTACTTATCCACTTCAACTTCAACTCGGCTGAATCTGCGGGGTGGGGATGAACCAGGCCCCAACCCGCCGCGCCGCCTGAAGCCCCGCTCCCGAGCCCCGCGCCGCGCCCTCAATTCTCCGCCACCCTTCCATTTTGCATGGCCTTCCCGCAT
>DASZXF010000095.1:0-8779 GCA_035546055.1 Ktedonobacteraceae bacterium | reverse complement strand
GACTCAGACAGCCTGCCAGATCCTGGTAGTGGTGTCGGCGCTGCCAGTGACAATGACCTGGCTATCCGGCGACCAGGCCAGGGTCCAGATTTTTTGCGTGTGCCCGGTGTAGGTGTAGATCGGGGCAGCGCTGGTGGGCTGCCAGATCTGCGCTGTGGTGTCAGCGCTGGCTGAGGCGATGAGATGGCCCGTGTGCGACCATTGAACAGCCTCGATGTGATCGCGATGGCCGCGATACGTCGTCTGGATGGTGCCGCTGGCATGTTCCCAGAGGCGCACCTGCGCGTCATCGGAGCCAAAGGCGATCAGCGAGCCATCCGGCGACCAGTCCACCGCTCGCACCGGACTTTGCGCGTCATAGAAGGCCATCGCGCTGCCATTGTCGGGACTCCAGACCGCGACTTTGCCATCAAGACCTCCGGTCGCGATGGCGCTTCCATCTGACGACCAGGCTGCCGTCCAGACCGTATCGCTGTGCTCTGAAAAGGTCGCCAGACGATTGCCGCCGGCGGCCTGCCAGACAATCGCCTGGCGGTCCTGGCTGGCGGAAACCAGGCGCTGGCTGTCCGGCGACCAGGCCAGGCCAAAGATTGATTGGCTATGTCCCAGGCAGCGGGCCAGCACATTGTTGCTGGTGGCATCCCAGATCTCAATGATGGCCGCGCTTCCCGCCGAGGCCAGCCAGCGCCCATCGGGGGACCAGGCCACGGTGTAAATCTCGCCGCTCTGCGTATGGGTTAGCGGAAGATTATCCGCTGTCACATCCCAGATGGCCACGCTGCCATCCAGGCTGCAGGAGGCGACCGTGCGCCCCGGCAAAGGGGACCAGCACACGCCTGTCACCTCGTCGCTGTGTCCGTGGTAAATGGCCAGGGTCGTCCCGATTGGCGGGCCAGCGGGAGTCGAGCTCCGGGTGGGTGTGCGTGCGCGCTGAGCCAGCGGTGTATTCTTTTGAGGCGTGCTGAACGGAGTCGTGGTCCCGTGCGCGAAGAGCGCGGTCAGCCTGCCAGAAGCCAGCAGACCGACCAGGACGCCCACCACCACCGCGCCGCCGCCGGCGCCTACCAGAAATGTCCGCCGACTCGTCTGTTTCGGTAGCGCCCTGGGCGGCTGCGACACCACCAGCGAACCTGGCTGCAACTGGTCAGACGCGCCAGACTGGAGCGCCGAGGGGTCCGTAAATCGCTGCGGATCGGTCTGGTGGCGAAGCGCCGCCATATGGTCGCTGGCCACTGTAGCCGTCAGCGGGTGGAAAGGCAGCTCCCGCGCTTGTGACGACGCAGGCGCGGAAGCGGGAGGCAGCGGCGCAGCTCCAGGCATGGCCAGAATGGTCGGACCATTTTCGGCGTAATCCGCCTGCGCCTGTGCCGGGTCAATCGCACAGGCCTGCTCCAGCGCTCTGGCAAAGGCCAGGATAGAGCCAAACCGCCGTTCGGGATCTTTTTCCATCGCTATCCGCAGCACCTCATCCACAGCGGCAGGCATATCCGGCACCTTCTCGCTCAGAGGCGCGGCCAGCGCGTGCAAATGCTGGCTGCTGATTTCGGCGATACTGCCGCGAAAAGGACGCTCCCCGCTCAGCCACTCATAGGCCATCACCGCCAGCGCGTACTGATCGCTGGCCTGCCGGGGCTTGCCGCTGAACTGCTCCGGGGCCATATAGGCAAGCGTGCCCGCGATATGCTGTGCCTGCTGCACGCTCACTGTCTGCAACATCCTGGCAATGCCAAAATCGCTGAGCAACACCGCCTTCTCCTTGCTCAGCAAAATATTTTCCGGCTTGACATCGCAATGGATGATATGCTGGTTGTGAGCATACTGCAAGGCTTCCGCGATCTGCCCGACCAGGGCCACCACCGTCGACTGGCTCAAACGCGAGCCCTGGGGATAGCTCTGCCGCAGCGTTCCGCCCGGGGCATATTCCATCACCAGGTACAATATCTCATCCTGTACCCCGAAATCGAGCACGCGCACAATATGAGGATGAGTCAGCCCCGCAATCGTGCGTGCCTCCCGTAGAAACGCCGCCATATCTGGCTCAGAGAGCGAGGTCAGCAAGACCTTGATAGCCGCCTGCGTAGTGAGAAAAATATGTTCGCCTAAATAGACCTCAGCCGCCCCTCCTCGCCCCAGACGGCTCACAAGCCGATAATTACCCAATTGCTGGCCAGTGCGTTCCATCATACCATGCCGCTCCTTGCATTGATTTTAATGTATTTATAAGCTCTTTTAGAAGACACAACATGTTGCTCTTATTTTAACACAAAGTCACTCCCTGTACCTTCTATCCCGCTCTCATGGACAGGGCTTTTCCTACGAAAAGGTTCTCTCCCCAAAAGAGAGAATCCGAAGCCAGCCCTGCGGGAGTGCCGAGGGAGCCATTGATCCAAGATGAGCAAGGAATGGGGTTACGCGCTGACCTCCTGATGAGATTGGAGGGTCACGGTATAACCCAGACCCTCCAATCGGCGGAGCGCGCTTTTGAGCACGCGCTCCTTCTCCCGCGCCTCAAAAAAGTCGGCCCCGAGGTCGCGGTAGGGCTGCTTGTCACGCAGCATATGATAGATAATCACGAGTAGGCTGTGAGAGACAGCAATCACCGCCTTGGGTTTGCCCAGGCGCCGGGCCAGACGATGGTATTGGGCCGAGAGGTAATTGTCTTTCGTGTGGGACACCACCCACACCACCTCAGCGAGGGCCGCTTTGAGCCGTTTGTTGCCTTTGGTGGTTTGCCCGCTGAGCCGTTTGCCCGCGCTCTCGCGGTTCCCAGGACAGACGCCAGCCCACGAGGCAAGGTGAGCTGCGCTGGGAAAGCAAGCCATGTCCACGCCGATTTCGCCCAGGATGCAGGCGGCGGTTTCCGCTGCCACGCCTGGAATACTCACCAGCAGTTCGACCGCTTCCTCAAACGGCGCGAGAGAGCGTTGGATCTGAAAAAAGAGCTGAAAGATGGTCTGATCCAAAAAGCTGATGTGAGCCAGCAGGTGTGAGAGCAAGATCTGATGGTGCGCATCGACGCGTCCAAGCAGGGCTTCGCGCAACTGCGGGATCTTTTTGTGCAACGAGCCTTGAGCCAACTCGGCGAGTACCTCTGGGGATTGCTCCCCAGTGATGAGCGCCTGGATCATCGACCGACCACTGGCACCCATCACATCGCTCACGACCGACGAGAGCTTGATGTTCGCCGTCTCCAACACTTTTTGCACCCGATTGATTTCCTGCGAGCGCGCCTGAATGAGCGTCTTACGGTAACGGACCAGGTCGCGCAGATCCCGAATGGGTTGCGGAGGGATGAAACTGGCTTTCAGCAGGCCATGCCGCAGCAAGTCGGCCAGCCACTCCGCGTCCTTCACATCCGTTTTGCGCCCCGGCACCGCCTTCATGTGCTGGGCATTGACCAGCACCACGCCAAAAGCTGCCTCCAGGATGTTGAAGATGGGTCTCCAATAGATCCCGGTCGATTCCATGGCCACCTGCGTGACCTGCTGCTCCGTCAACCAATCGGCCAGCGCCAGCAACCCCTGGGTGGTGGTGGCAAAGGTGCGCACCTGTTTGCGCATCTCCCCGGTGGGTTCCGTCAGCATCACACAGGCCACCACGGTTTTTTTGTGGACATCCAGCCCGGCGCACCGCGCGTAGAGCACGTGCATCTCCGTTCTCCTTTCGCGTACACTGTTCGTGAGAGGGAAAAGCAGCGAGAGGTGCGAAAGGAACACGAGTTTCCTACGCGCGCTCACGAGTCGCCTCGTGGCAGCAATCAGCTCTGCTGGACGCACCAGGGTCAGCTTTGGTAACGCATTCGAGATATCAACAAGCCTCGACCTCACCTCGCGGCTTTCCGTCCCAGTCTATCTCATCCTCGTCTTCTCTCGCCAGTCTCCAGGCACGCGGGCTGGCTCAGGTCTTTTCATGATCTTCTCTGAGGCGCAGCCTCATCGCGCTTTGGTTTTCCCGTTTTGCCTCTGCTGCCTCGCGCCGCCGCAGGCGGCGCGCGAGTTCATGAGTCATCCCCAAATTTTCTGAGGCGGCCTCAAGCGCGGTGGCGCCCCGCCCCCCTCTTTTTTGACTCTGTTGACGACTGCGAGTAGGAGTGGAATGGTAGAATGGAGGAAAAGAAAACCAGGGGAGCCTCAGAAAGGAGCCAACCGATGTCGATGAATCCACAGGCCATGGGAGAGATCCCAGCAGAAACGGCGCGGATCGCGCGAGCAGCCTGCCCCAAGGGGACGCTGGCGATGCGTTTGAGGGACGCGATGGGAGAAGTGTACCAGGATGAACAGTTTGTCGATCTCTACCCGGTAGAAGGGCAACCGGCGTATGCGCCGTGGAGGCTGGCGCTGGTCCTGGTGCTGCAATACACGGAGAATCTCACGGATCGACAAGCGGTCAATGCTGTGCGCGAGCGCCTTGATTGGAAATATGCGTTGGGTTTGGAGTTGACTGATCCGGGGTTCGACTTTTCGCTCCTTTCGGGATTTCGGACGCGACTGATCGAGCATGAGGCAGAGACGCGCTTGCTGGATCAGCTCCTGGAGGTGTGCAAGCAGCATGGCTGGCTCAAAGAGGGGGGCAAACAGCGCACCGATTCGACGCATGTGCTGGCGCGGGTGCGTTCGCTTTCCAATCTGGAATGTGTGGGGGAAACCCTGCGC
Organism: Ktedonobacteraceae bacterium; assembly: GCA_035546055.1. Classification (GTDB taxonomy): domain Bacteria; phylum Chloroflexota; class Ktedonobacteria; order Ktedonobacterales; family Ktedonobacteraceae; genus Paraktedonobacter. The sequence continues at coordinate 4,127 of DASZXF010000095.1, read as the reverse complement.
GCGGCGCTGGATGATCTGGCGGGTCTGGTCCCAGAGTGGTTGGTCCAACACGTGAGCGCGGACTGGTTTGATCGCTACAGCCACCGCGTAGAGAACTACCGCTTGCCCAAAAGCGAAAGTCAACGCACGGCTCTAGCTACCCAAATCGGAGCAGATGGCTTGCATCTGCTCGCAGCAGTAGACCAGCCTGACGCCCCGGAGGCGGGAAAAGACCTGGAAAGCGTGCAGGTTCTGCGGCGGGTCTGGAAGCAGTATTACGAGGTCGTGGGAGGAAAGGCGAAATGGCGGGCGGGGCCACAAGCTGAGGAAGGGGAAGGGGTGATCCGTTCGCCCTACGACCCGCAGGCGCAAACGGGCAAAAAGCGGGAAACCGTCTGGCTGGGCTACAAAGTGCATCTGACGGAGACCTGCGCGCCTGCCAGCCCGACCCCCACCCCGAACCTGATTGTTCAGGTTCACACAACGGTGGCCCCCGTCCCTGATGGGGAGATGATCGCTCCCATCCAGGCGGCTCTGGTGGCCGCGCATCTCAAACCAGAGGAGCACCTGGTCGATAGCGGTTATGTGGATGGCGAACACCTCGCCGAAAGTCACCACCAGGGCATCCGCCTGATCGGTCCCACCAGGCCTGATACCAGTTGGCAGGCCAAAGCCGACAAGGGCTTCGATCTGGCCCATTTCTCCATTGATTGGGAGAAACAGCAGGCCACGTGCCCACAAGGCCGGATCAGCGCGCGTTTCGGTCAAGCAGGGGAGCGGATCGAAATCGTCTTTGGCAAAGAAACCTGTGCGACCTGTCCAGTACGGGCCGACTGCACTCGTTCTCAGACCTCTGGCCGGGTTTTGCATGCGCGTCCGCGCGCGGCGTATGAAGCCCTCCACCGGCAGCGACAGATCGAGCAAACGCCCCCCTTTCGCCAGACCTATGCCTTGCGGGCAGGTATCGAGAGCACCTTTTCGCAAGGGGCGCGGGTCATGGGGCTGCGCCGCTCACGCTACGATGGCTTGATCCGTACCCATGTGCAACAGATCTTGACGGCGGTGGCCATCAACCTCGTGCGCATTGATGCGGTCTTGACCCACACCGTCCGGGGGGCAACTCGCCGCTCCCATTTTGCACAACTGGCCTCGCATCCTTCCCTGCGTCCCCGCGTGGTCGCGTGATGCGATTCTCAGTGCTATTCGTCAACAGAGTCCAAAAAGAGGGGGGCGGGGCGCAACCAGCGCTTGAGGCCGCCTCAGAAAAAGTGGGGAGGACTCATGATCCTTTCCCTTGGGGCGAGGAGGGGAAACGCGCTGGAAAAAGTGGGGAGGACTGATAAAAGAACCAGGGCGAGTCGCGCAGCGACGAGGAGTCAACCACGACGTTCCCAAAGGGATCACATCAGGGATGACTCATAGAGGAAGGATGGGGAGGTGGGGAAAACGGGAGCATATATTAGCTGTTCCCTGGAATTACGGGCTTGTCACGTATGCAACACTACAGTATAATGGCCAGGAAAAACACGGCCTGCCGAACGTTGATAAAGTAAAAGCCGGGGATCAGGGTTTTGTGTGAGCGTGTGGCTCGGGCGGAACCTGAAAGAACTGGCTTGCAGCCGAAGATAATATCTGAGCAGTACACCCCAGATCGATGTTTGTCCTGCCCATGTTAGCAGTCTTAGGAGACCTCTATGGATGCGATAAACAAGTCCCCGGTGCTCGGCTCGCTCAAGTTCTTGACTGGTCCGTTGGCAGGTACTACCCTGCCGATTACGAAGCCGGTCACGACACTGGGGCGAGATGAAACGAGCAACGATATTGTGATTTCCGATCCGTCGGTATCACGTCATCACGCGCGCATCGTGCAGAACGGGCCGCAGTGGATCATTGAGAAGCTCGCGCCACAAAATACCGTCACAGTCAACTCGCGCGATGTTTCGCAAGTACCTATTTCTGATCGAGATACCATCGGCCTGGGCACAGGCACGACTTTTCTTTTCCAGGCGGCGGTTCAGTCCGCCCCCTCCATTGCTCAGTCCGCCGCATCGGCTCCCGCCTGGGCCAATCAGCCAGCCGCGTATGCGTCGCCGCCGTCTACGCCCAACTGGGGCAATGCGCCGTCGACTCCCTACCCGCCTTCACCCGCCCTGCCCACGCCACAGCCGCCCATACCCTTTATGACAGAGCCGAGCGACGGAACGCAGCGCGTGCAACTGGGCTCCGCCAGCGCTCCGTCCGGTGGCACACCCTTCATCGAAGTGAGCAGCAACGTTCACTCGGACAAACAGGCCTTTCCGCTGAACAAGCAGGTCATCAATATCGGGCGCGAACCCTCGAACGATATTGTCATTAATGAGCTGGTTGTTTCAGGCTTTCACGCGCAGATTGTGCAGGAGGGCAACCAGTTTATCCTGGTTCATCCTCACCCGGCGCGTAACAAAACCCTCAACGGCCTGCTCTACCAGGGCCGTCATATCGCGGGCGATCAGCCTTTCCGTAAACCGTTGACGCGCGGCGATGTCATCCGTATTGGTGACGAACACGGTACCCTGGTTACGCTGGCCTTTAACGACGGCAGCGGCGCGGCCCAGGATCGTCTGCCCGAAATTCGTCCCATTCCTCTGGGCGCCCCGGCTATCACCCTGGGTCGTCTGCCCGACAATACCGTTGTACTCAACCACGCGCAGGTTTCGGGGCACCACGCGCGCCTGGAGCGGGTTGGCAATAACTATCGCATCATCGACCTGGGCAGCACCAACCACGTCTACGTCAATGCCCGGCGCGTCAGCAATCACATGCTCAAGCCCGGCGACGAAATTCACATCGGCCCCTTCCGCCTGATCTTCACCGGCACCGAACTGACTCAGCACGACGAAAGCGGCGGCATCCGCATCGACGCGCTCCAGTTGCGCAAGGTGGGCAATAATCAGACCGTCCTCATCAATGACATCTCCGTTGTCATCCCACCGCGCAAATTCGTCGCCCTCGTCGGTGGCTCTGGCGCCGGAAAATCGACACTCATGGATGCTCTGAACGGCCTGCGTCCCGCGCAACAGGGTACAGTGCTTTACAACGGCAAGGATTACTATCACCACCTGGCCGCCTTCAGCACGCAGCTCGGCTATGTGCCGCAGGACGACATCATTCACCGCGACCTGACCGTTGAACGCGCGCTGTACTACGCCGCCAAGCTGCGCCTGCCCAATGACTTTACCAAAGAGCAGATCAAGGCACGTATTGAAGAGGTACTGGAAGATGTCGAGTTAAAGGGCCGCCGTCATCTGCTGGTCAGCAAGCTCTCCGGTGGCCAGCGCAAACGCGTCTCCATCGCGCTCGAACTGCTGGCCAACCCCAGCGTCTTCTTCCTGGATGAGCCGACCTCGGGCCTCGATCCCGGTCTGGACCGCAAAATGATGACCCTGCTGCGTAACCTCGCTGACAAGGGACACACCATTGTGCTGGTCACGCACGCCACCAACAACATCAACTCCTGTGACTACATCTGTTTCCTGGCCGCAGGTGGCCACCTGGCCTTTTTTGGTCCGCCCAACGAGGCCAAAAACTACTTCGGCAGGACCGACTTCGCCGAAATTTATAGCGCCCTGGAGCCGACCGAGGCCAATCCCAGGATTCCCGTCGAGGCCGAGGCGCGTTTCCGAGCGTCACCTGAATACCAGAAATACGTCGTCGCGCCGCTCAACCAGGGACCGGCGGGCGCAGGCCGCGCCGAGGCACAGGCACGCGCCGCCAGGGAGGTTGTGCAGCCCAAGCGCGGCAACCCCTGGAAACAGTTCTTCATCCTTTCTCAACGCTATATCGAATTACTTAAAAATGACAAAGGTAACCTGCTCATTCTCCTGTTGCAGGCGCCGATTATCGCCGCCATTCTCTATGTTCTCACCGTAGCGGGTACCTTCGCGCCTATCAACGTCGTCTCCTGTCCGCAGGGAACCTACCAGGCGGCGGGCATACCGCGAACCGTCCTGACGCAGGGGCATGGGATTGACTGCCAGAACGTCCTGAACTTCCTGGATCAGAAAGACAACCCCAAGGCGCAGGCCATTATTAAGCAGTACGGCGATGGCGACGAAATGAAGGCTCTCCAGGCCTTCATCATGCCCGGCTCCGGTGGAGACGCGCAGAAA